>NZ_JAAFZA010000404.1 GCF_015356865.1 Catenulispora pinisilvae | reverse complement strand
GCCATGAGCACCCCGCCGCACCCCGCCCTCGTGACCGACGCCGAGATCCGCCGCCTCGTCGCCCGCTATCTTGAGCGCTACCCGGACCAGGCCGAGCGGCTGCGTCCCTTCACCGAGGCGCTGGCGACCACCGAACACCTGACCGTGCGCAGCACCCTTCCCGGCCACGTCACCACCGGTGCCTTCGTCGTGGCCGGGGACGGCCGGCTGCTCCAGATCGCCCACAAGTCCCTGCGCCGCTGGCTCAACCCCGGCGGTCACACCGAGCCCGGGGACGCCTCGCTCGCCGACGCCGCGCGCCGCGAGCTGCGCGAGGAGACCGGCCTCGGCGCGGAGCACGTCACCCTCCTCGGCGACCCGGTCCTCCCGCTGGCCATCGACGCGCACAGGATCCCGGCCAATCCGGCCAAGGGCGAACCAGAGCACTGGCACTTCGATTTCCGTTACGCGTTCCGGCTCAATGGGGAGCCCGGCACGACGGAGGTCGAGCTCCAACTGGAGGAAGTCGAGGACCACCGCTGGATCCCCTTCGAGGAAGCCGGTCTCGGCGAGGACGCGGCTCGGCTGGCGCAGGTTCTCTGAGACGCCGTCTTCTCTGAGGCGCCTTCTCCTGGCCCCTGTCACAAATCAAGCGGCCGAACGGTCATACCGACGACCGCACCTGACAGGGAAAGAGAGCCGCCGTGGACAGCACTGAGAGCACCGAATGGCTCGCCGGGCGTTTCGAGGAGAACCGGCGCCACCTGCGCGCGGTCGCTTTCCGGATGCTGGGCTCGCTGTCCGAGGCCGACGACGCGGTCCAGGAGTCCTGGCTGCGCCTGAGCCGGCAGCCGGACGACCGCGTGGACGCCATCGCCAACCTCACCGCGTGGCTCACCACGGTGGTCGCGCGCGTCGCCCTCGAGATGCTGAAATCCCGCAGGCGGGAGGAGTCGCTGGAGTCGGCCCGCGTCCCCGAGCCGATCGTCTCGCCCGAGACCGGCCTGGACCCCGAGCACGAGGCGCTGCTCGCCGACTCCGTCGGCCTGGCCCTGCTGGTCGTCCTGGAGACGCTGAAACCGGCCGAGCGCCTGGCGTTCGTGCTGCACGACATGTTCGCCGTCCCCTTCGAGGACATCGCGGTCATCGTCGACAAGAGCCCGGCGGCCGCGCGCCAACTGGCCAGCCGGGCCCGGCGCCGGGTGCAGGTCTCCGACGCCGTTCCGGACCCGGATCTGAACCGGCAGAAGGAGGTCGTCCGGGCCTTCTCCGCGGCCTCTCGCGGCGGCGACTTCGCCGCGCTGGTCGCGGTCCTGGACCCGGACGTCGTGCTCCGCGCCGACTACGGCACCCTGCCGGCCGGCCTCAAGCTGCTGCGCGGCGCCGAGGCGGTGGCCAAGCAGGCGTTGATGTTCGGGCGGTTCTCCGCGAACGCGCACCCGGCGCTCGTCAACGGAGCGCCGGGGCGGGTCACGATCGTGGCGGGCAAACCGGTGGCGGTCATGGGCTTCACCGTGGTCGACGGCCGGATCAAGGAGATCGACATCCTGGCCGACCCGGAGCGGCTGGCCGAGATCGACGTGACTGTCTTCGAGGCCTGACGCGCTGTGGCCCTACCGTTCCGAATCAGGGCCCTACCAGCTTGCCGGATCAGGGCCACACCAGGTTGTAGGTGAACGCGACGACCAGGAACGCCACGGAGCCCAGGGCGGTGAGCGTGTACGCGATCCGCCCGACCGGCCGCCACCAGCCCAGCCGCCAGGCCGCGGCGCTGCCGGCGAGCATCCCGACCGTGCAGACCGTGAGCAGTGCGTTCAGCACCAACAGGAGGGTCAGCGTCGAGGAGCCGAGGATGATCGTCTGGAGGAAGGCGTTCATGTCGCTGGTCATGCTGAGGAATCCGAAGGTGAACACGGTGGCCAGAGCGCCGGCGACCCAGGCGAGGATCCGGGCGTTCCGGGCCCCGTTGGAGTGCGCCGGCCGCTGCCGCAGCCGCCGTATCAGGGCCAGGACCGGGAACCCGAGGAACGCGGCCGCGAGGATCCCGGCGCCGCCGTAGAACATCGGCAGGTGCAGTGTGGGGGAGTTGTACCAGGCCAGCTTGTAGTACGCGTCGGTCGGATCGATGGTGGTCGCCAGGTGGCCGTGGCCGTCGAAGACCAGCCGGTCCTGGCCGCCCTGCTCGGCGAACTCGCCGTTTCCCAGCGGGATCCAGCGCTGGTCGCCGATCTTCGGGTTCTGCGACAGTCCGTCGGTGGTGATGGTGCCGTCGGAGTTCGCCGCGACGGTCACCGAGGAGACCAGCCCGGAGACCCGGGTGACGTCGCCCCGGCTGACCTCGTCGCTGCGGTAGGTGCCGGCGTAGCTGTCCGCCTTCGGGTCCTTGACGGTCGCCGGGGCCGGCGCGTTGTTCGGAAAGCACTTGTCGACGATCTGGTTGATCAGGGCTTTGCCATCCCACTGCGCGATCCGGTCGGTGCCGTCACCGTTGTAGACCACGTATATCCCGATGTCCTTGTCCGGCAGCAGCTCCATGTCGCTGTGGAAGCCGGGCACATCGCCGTCCTTGAACAGGATCCGCTGCCCGTCGCGCGGCCGTTCCTCGAACAGGTACGCCATGCCGGGCAGCCGCGGGTCCATCGTGAACTGCTGCCGCTGCATCAGATCCGCGACGCCGGGGCCCAGCACCGGGTTCTTGGAGAGCTGCGCCATCATGAACTTGCCGACGTCGGTCGCGGTGGCCACGGTGCCGGCCCCGGTCGGGGACCAGCCGCCGTACTGGCCGTCCTCGGCGACCTGCTCGGCGCTCTCGGGGCGGTAGCCCTTCGCCAGGTTCGCGTCGATCGCGGCCGGGTGTGGCTGCTCGAAGGTCGAGTCGTCCATCTGGAGCGGTCCGAACACGTGGTCCTTCATGTACTGCGCGAACGGCTCACCGGAGACGGTCTCGACCAGGTAGCCGGCCAGCGCGACGCCGTAGTTGTCGTACGCGGCCAGCGTGCCGGGCGGACGCACCCGCGACGGTTCGTTGTCCGCGAGGTACTTGCCCAGCGCCGGGACGTCTTTCGCGTCGGGCACGGCCACACCGAGCGGTTCGTCGTCGAAGCCGCTGGTGTGGGTGAGCAGGTTCTGCACGGTCACCGGGTGGCCGGGGAACGAATTCGCGATCTTGAACGCCTTCAGATACGTGTTCACGTCCGCGTGAGGGTCGAGCCTGCCCTCCTGGATCAGCTGCGCGACCGCGGTGGCCGTGAAGACCTTCGCCACCGAGCCGGTGAAGAACTCGGTGCGCACCGGATCCACCGGGGTACCGGCCGCGACGTCGGATACCCCGTAGCCCTGCGCGAACACGGTCTGGCCGCCGGCGACCACGACCACCGCCGCGCCCGGGATCTTGTCCTTCGCCAGTTGCGCGGTGACGGTCTGGTCGATGAGGGCGCCGACGCCCGGCAGGTCCGGGGCGGCGGAGCCGGGGCCCGCGGCGTGTGCGACGGAGCCGGACAGCGCCGAGGCGGCGAGGGTGATGCCGGCGACCAGAGAAGTCCACATGCCTTTCAGCGTCGCGGCCGACCGCCGCGCCGGTCACTGGTTGTAGTACCCATGCTGGAGGTGTACTTAGATACACCCCACACTGGGTGGGTAAGCCCATCGCCCGGCAAAGGCCCAGACCCGAGACTTGAGGACATGACGAACACCAACAAGCGAGGCAGCGCCGTCCTGGAGGGCGGGTTCTGGTTCTTCGTGATGCTGGTCCCGATGACGCTGGGCTACATCATGCTGACGCTGGTGGTCGGCATGGCCGGCATCGGGCTCGGCCTGCTGATGATCCCGCCGGCCGCGTACTACCTGCGCTGGTTGGCCGATCTGCGCCGCAAGAAGGTGGGCCAGTGGCGGGGGATCGAGATTCCGCGGCCGTACCGGGCCGAGCCGGAGTTCGCTTCCGGGTTCGCCGGCTACTTGGAGCGGATCCGGTTCCACGGCACCGACCCGGCGTTCTGGCGGGACGGCGCGTGGGTGGTGACCGAACCGGCGGTGGGGGCGGTCCTGGCCGTCATCCCGATCGGCCTGGTGCTCGAGGGCCTCTACGGCATCGTGATCAGCGCCATGTGGAATGTCTTCGTGGACCACGGCTTCAACGACTGGTTCGGCTTCATCCACGTCCACCACGGCAACGAGGGCATGCGCTGGGCCCCGGCGGCGCTCGGCGTCCTGGAGATCGCCCTGGGCTTCGCCGTCGCCCCGAAGCTGCTGGAGTGGCACGCCCGCTGGTCCCGGGTCCTGCTGGCCCCGACGCCGGCCCAGGTCGAGGCGCGTATGAAGCACCTGACCCAGACCCGCGCCGACGCCGTCGACACCCAGGCCGCCGAGCTGCGCCGGATCGAGCGCGACCTGCACGACGGAGCGCAGGCCCGCCTGGTCGCCATGGGCATGCACCTCAACGCCGCCTCGCAGCTGATGCAGCAGGACCCGGAGGCGGCGCAGAAGCTCCTGATGGAGGCCCGCGACTCCTCCGCCAAGGCCCTGTCCGAGCTGCGCGACCTGGTACGCGGCATCCACCCCCCGGTGCTGGCCGACCGCGGCCTGGTGGACGCGGTACGGGCCACGGCCCTGGACTCGCCACTGGAGATCGACGTGCACGCCGAGGTACCGGCGCGGCTGGACCTGCCGCTGGAGTCCGCAGCCTACTTCGCGGTCAGCGAGGTACTGACCAACGTCGCCAAGCACGCCCACGCCACGCACGTCTGGATCGACATGCGGGTCGCCGGCGGCCTGCTGAAGATCTCCGTGAGCGACAACGGCATCGGCGGCGCGGATGTGGACAAGGGCAGCGGACTGCGCGGGATCGAGCGCCGACTTGCTACCTTCGACGGGATCCTCGCCCTGAGCAGCCCTCCGGGCGGACCGACCGTCGTGACCATGGAGCTGCCGTGCGTGTCGTCCTCGCCGAAGACCTCTTCCTCCTCCGGGACGGCATGATCCGACTGCTGGAGGCGTACGGATTCGAGATCGCGGCGGCCGTCGGCGACGGCCCCGCACTCGTCTCCGCGCTGGTGGGGGAGCGGCCGGACGTGGCCGTGGTGGACGTACGGATGCCCCCGACGTTCACCGACGAAGGCCTGCGGGCGGTACTGGAGGCCCGCAAGGTGGTCCCGGGCCTGCCGGTGCTGGTGCTGTCGCAGTACGTCGAGCAGCTCTACGCCGGCGAACTCCTGGCCGACGGCGCAGGCGCGATCGGCTACCTACTCAAGGACCGGGTCTTCGACTCGGACAGCTTCGTGGACGCGGTCCGGCGCGTCGCGGCCGGCGGCACCGTGATGGACCCCGAGGTGATCTCGAAACTGCTGGCACGCGGCGCCCGCAAGGAACCGCTGGGCGCGCTGACCGACCGGGAGCGCGAGGTGCTGTCACTGATGGCCGAGGGCCGCTCGAACGCGGCGATCGCCGAGCGGCTGGTGGTCACCGAGCGGGCGATCGCCAAGCATACGTCGAACATCTTTATGAAGCTGGGGCTGCCGGAGTCGGGGGATGATAACCGGCGGGTGTTGGCGGTGCTGGCTTATTTGAAGGGCTGATGTGGTTGAGGGGCTGATGTAGCTGACGGGCTGACGTATCTGAAGCCTGACCTATATAAGGACTCTCCCTTACGGGTGGCTGTTCGGGGTCGGGTCTTCTTTTGGGG
>NZ_JAAFZA010000403.1 GCF_015356865.1 Catenulispora pinisilvae | reverse complement strand
GTCGTCGGCGTGGTCGGCGTGTCGGGCTTGGCGGGTGAGGGTTTCGAAGCGGTGGGCGTCGATGGCTTGTGGGGGTAGGGCGAGGTGGTAGCCGCCGAGGTCGCCGATGACGGTTTCGGGGGTGCCGAGGGTGCGGCGTAGGCGGGAGATGAGGGATTGCAGGGCGTTGGCGGCGCCGTCTGGGGGTGTTTCGTTCCAGAGGGCGTCGGTGAGGGTGGCGACGCTGACGCTTCGGCCGGGGTCGAGGGCGAGGCGGATGAGCAGGGCGCGCAGCCGGGCGCCTCCGATGGGGATGGGGGTGCCGTCGTGGGTGTGGGCCTGGAGTGGGCCGAGGATGGAGACGGTGAGCTGCACGGGGTCCAGTGTGGCGTAGTTCTGTGTGGGTCGGCCTACGGTCGGATGAGGACCTTCAGGGCGCTGCGGTTGTCCATGGCCTGGTAGCCGGCGGGGGTTTGGTCCAGGCTGATCTGCTGGTCGAACACTTTGCCGGGGTTGACGGTGCCGTCGAGGATGTCGGGCAGCAGGGTGCTGATGTAGGCGCGGGCGGGGGCGGGGCCGCCGGTGAGGGTGATGTTGGGGCCGAACAGGGTGCTGAAGCCGACGGGTGCTTGTTCGTATTGGGGGACGCCGACGCGGCTGATGGTGCCGCCGGCGCGGACGACGCCGAGGGCTTGTTCGTAGGCGGGCATGTGGCCGACGGCTTCCAGGACGACGTGGGTGCCGTCGCCGCCGGTGAGGTCGCGGACTTCGGCGATGCCTTCGGCGCCGCGTGCGGCGACGACGTCGGTGGCGCCGAATTCGCGGCCGAGGTCGGTGCGGTCGGTGTGGCGGCCCATGAGGATGATCTGTTCGGCGCCGAGGCGTTTGGCGGACAGCACTGCCATCAGGCCGACGGCGCCGTCGCCGATGACGGTGACGGTGGTGCGGGGGGTGACGCGGCCTTTGACGGCGGCGTGGTGGCCGGTGCCGTAGACGTCGGACAGGGTGAGCAGGGAGGGCAGTAGTGGGGAGTTCTCGTCGATGCCGGGGACGGGGACGAGGGTGCCGTCGGCGAGGGGGACGCGGACGGCTTCGGCTTGGCCGCCGCCGACGTCGCCGGCGTTCCAGAAGCCGCCGTGGCGGCAGGATGTCTGGAGGCCTTCGCGGCAGAAGTCGCAGGTGCCGTCGGACCAGGCGAAGGGGGCGATGACCAGGTCGCCGGGTTTGACGGTGCCGACTTCGGGGCCGGTGTCCTGGACGATGCCGAGGAATTCGTGGCCCATGGAGGTGCCTTCGCCGGTGGCGGGCTTGTTGTGGTAGGGGTGCAGGTCGGAGCCGCAGATGCAGGAGCGGATGACACGGACGACGGCGTCGGTGGGGTGTTTGACGGCCGGGTCGGGGACGTCGATGACGCGGACGTCGCCGGCGCCGTACATGTAGGCGGCTCGCATGGTGGGGGTCCCTTCGAAGGGGGATGATCGTTGGTGGTGGTGCCCAGTCAACGTGGTTCGGTGGTGGGTGGGGAGCCTCTGGCTTTACAGGTAATGGCAGTGCCCCCTTCGCAGTTTGTCTGCCGTGTCTGCCGTGTCTTGCGTGTCTTGCGTGTCTGCTGTGTGGCTCCGTGTCACCACGCCGCCCCTCCCGGCCCCGTGCGCGGAATATTGAAAATTGAACTACCGTTGGTGCCGGGTGACCGTGACACCGGGCCGGACTGGGCCCGATTCGACTGCTGGAGGCTGCCGTGCCTGCTGTGACCGTAGAGAACCCGCTGGCGCTGCCCCGGATCGCCGCTGTGGCGCCGGATGCCGTGCCGCGGCCGGTGTTGGCGGTGACGACCGCGCCGTCGGGGTTCGAGGGTGAGGGTTTCCCGGTGCACCGGGCGTTCGCCGGGATCCGCACCGAGTACCTGGACCCGTTCGTGATGATGGACCAGATGGGCGAGGTGGAGTACGCCGCCGGTGAGCCGAAGGGCACGCCGTGGCATCCGCACCGCGGGTTCGAGACGGTCACGTACATCATCGACGGTACGTTCATCCATCAGGACTCGCATGGCGGCGGCGGTGTCATCACCGACGGCGACACGCAGTGGATGACGGCGGGCTCGGGGCTGCTGCACATCGAGACGCCGCCGGAGAAGCTGGTGCAGACCGGCGGCCTGTTCCACGGCATCCAGCTGTGGGTGAACCTGCCGTCGGCCAAGAAGTGGTCGCCCCCGCGCTACCAGGACATCCGCAGCGGCCAGGTGGGCCTGGCGTCCTCGCAGGACGGCGGCGCGCTGGTCCGGGTGATCGCCGGCGGCATCGACGGCGTCCAGGGCCCGGGCGTCACCCACACCCCCATCACCTTGGCGCACCTGTCGATCACCCCGGGCGCCCGGGTGGAGCTGCCGTGGCGCAAGGACTTCAACGCCCTGGTGTACGTCCTGAACGGCCGCGGCACGGTCGGCACCGACAACCGCCCGGTGAAGTCGGCGCAGACGGCGGTGTTCGGCGCCGGCGACAGCATCGTCATCAGCGCGGACCAGCAGCAGGACTCCCGCCACCCGAACATGGACGTGATCGTGCTCGGCGGCGAGCCGCTGCGCGAGCCGGTGGTGCACTACGGGCCGTTCGTGATGAACAGCGAGGAGGAGATCCGGCAGGCGCTGCTGGACTTCCGGGCCGGGAAGATGGGCGTGGAGCCGACGGATGCCATTCCGCACATTCAGCCGGGGGACACGCCGCCGGCTGGGGTGTGAGGCCAGCGACTTCGAATGCGTGATGTCGCCCGGCGGCCCATTAGCTGAAGCGACAATTGAAGACTGATTACTGAGGGTTCACGCCCGACCGCCGCCGGTGGTCGGGCGTGAACCTTTTGACGGCCCGGGGGCTGGCCAGGCTGATCGCTATCGCACCTTTGTGCAGATGGCGGGGGGTTCGGCCTTCACGTTCGCCTTAGCTTTCTGTGCATAAAATTGCCTCCGATTTGGCTTCGCTCACGGCATTCTCACGGGCGTCAGCCGATCACTGGGGTGGTTTTCGCATGAAGTGTCATTTTTGTCGCTTTGGCGTGGGGGCTTCGGTGGCGGCCGGGTCGGAGTCGGATCGGAACGTGTTCCGGGTTGGTCCCTCGTCCTGCTCCTCCTACTCCACAGGTTGAGAATCCTTGAGCCGTCTCGTCACCGGCGTCGTCGCGCAGCACTTGGGCGCCCGACGCGGACATCTGCCCAGTACCCTGCTCATCGCCTTGGCGGTCGGGCCCGCGCTGGTTGTCACCGCGTGGCTGATCGCCACGTTCCCGCTGGTGTGGGCCGGGCAGTTCCGGCCGGTCGCCGTGCTGCCGCTGTTCGTGGTCCTGGCCGTGGTACTGCTGCGGTTCGGGTTGCCGCCGGTGCTGCGGGCGGCGGTCACGCTGCGCGCGCCGTGGTGGTCGGTGGCCGCGACCGTGGTGATCGCCGGGGGGTTCCTGGTGTTCGCGGCGGCCACGCACAGCGAGCAGGTGGTTCTGCACCGGGACAATGGTTCTTATGCGCAGATCGGCTATTTGCTGGCGCACGGCGGGACGTTGAAGCAGTCGGTTCCGGCGGGGGCTTTCGGGGATTCCGGGTCGTTGGTGACTTATGAGAGTCCGGCGTTCTATCAGGTCGGCGGGCATCTGGTGCCGCAGTTCATGTCCGGGTGGCCGACGATGGTGGCGGCCGGCTGGTGGGTGGGCGGCTGGTCCGGGGAGTTGACGATGCCGGCGTTGGTCGGTGCCGCGGCGGTGTTGGCGGTGGCGGGCCTGGCGGCGCGGCTGGTGGGGCCGCGGTGGGCGCCGTTGGCGGCGTTGGTGATGGCGGTGGCGTTCCCGGTGTTGAAGAACTCCCAGACGACGTTCTCTGAGATGCCGGCGTTGCTGTTGTTGGTGGCGGCGGTGCATCTGCTGTCGGAGGTCATCGTCGCGGGCGCCGACGCCGCCGACGCCGTTACCAGCACCGGTGCCAGCACCGGTGCCGACTCTGGTGCGGAAGCCAGCACCGGCACCGCGCGGCCGACGTGGCCGTTCGCGTTCGCCGCGGGCCTGGTGCTGGGCGTCGGGGAGTTGGTGCGGCTGGATCTGATGCTGGACATGGCGCTGCTGATGCCGGTGGCGGCGTGGCTGTGGTCGCGGCGGCGCGCCGGGGCCGGGGCGTGGCTGGCCGGGGCGTTCGCCGGGCTGGCGTTGGGGGCGTTGGACGCGCGGTTCCTGAGTTGGCCGTATGTGAAGACGAACGCCTCGTCGGTCAAGCTGGCGGTGGCGGCGCTGGTGGCCTCGTCGGTGCTTTCGTTCGCGGTGGCGGCGCTGGTGCGGCGCTATGGCGTGCCGCCGCGGGTGTGGCGGCTGGTGCCGGCCGGCGGTGCGGCGGCGGTGGCGCTGATCGGCGCGGCGCTGCTGATCCGGCCGTATGTGAGCACGGCGCGCGGCGATGCCACGTCCCCGTCCGGGCAGTATCTGGCGTCGTTGCAGACGTGGGCGGGCTTGACCCCGGACGGTTCCCTCACCTACGCGGAGCAGTCGTTGCGGTGGGTGTCGTGGTACGTGGGCTGGCCGCTGCTGGCGGCGGCGTTCGGCGGGGCGGTGGTGTTGGCGTGGCGGGTGCTGCGCGGGGTGGATGTGCGGTGGGCGGCGGCGTTGCCCGTGTACGTGGTGTCGGCGGCGCTTCAGCTGTGGCGGCCCTCGATCACGCCGGATCATCCGTATGCCGATCGGCGGCTGGTGACGGTGATACTGCCGGGCGTGATCCTGATGGCGGTGTGGGCGGCGGCGGCCGCCACGCGGGCGTTGGCGCAGTGGGTCCGGGTGCGGGCCGGACAGCGGGAGCAGAAGCGGGTTTCACAGCGTCGTTCGTTGCTGACGCTGACCCCGGTGGCGGTGACGGCGGCCGGGGCGGCGGTGATGTCGGCGGTGTTCGTGTTGCCGGCGGCCGCGGCGACGGCGCCGGTGGCCGCGAAACGGACCGAGTTGGGGGAGGTGGCGGCGTCGAACGCGGTGTGCCGGTCGTTGTCGCCGAGCCGGGACTCGGTGGTGCTGATCGACGCCATGAGCGGGCAGTGGATGGCCACGATCCGGGACCAGTGCCGGGTGCCGGTGGCGCTGCTGCCCGGCGCGGACACCGCGGCGGTGGAACGGGTCTCGGCCGATATCGCGGCGGTGGGGCGGACCCCGGTGATCGCGGCGTCCGGGGCGAACCCGCTACAGGCCCTCGGGTATCAGCTCGGCGAGGTGAAGAAGGTGGTGACGTTGACGACCACGCAGGACCAGCAGCAGCTGGTGAAGAAGCCGTCCGGGACGAAGGCGCAGACCGACATCGAGTTCTGGTACACGCGGACCCCGTAGGGATGAGCGTGTGGTGCGGGCCGGTTGGCGGCGCGCGCCGTCCGCCCGGGGGACACACGCCGCCGGCTGGGGTGTGAGCCTGGCCGGGGTGTGCTGTAGCTAGCTGGCGCGCGCCAGATCCACCGCGATCCGGTGGTCGTACTCATGCCCGTGGGCGAGGCAGGCGCCTTGGCCCCACGGGCATTGCACGTACCACTCGTACGCTGTGGCCCGGTACATCCGGTACGGCGAGTCGCCGGTGACGTGGCTGATGTCCAGGGGGCGTCCGCCGCGTTCGGCGGGTCCGGGGTAGATGCGTAGGGCGCGCGCCAGGTCTGCGGCTTCGGTGTCTTCCGTTTCTGATTCACCAGGTGCGTCCGTGCCGCTGATTTGTGTGGCCGTGGCGGCCATGACCAGTGCGTCGCCGGTGAGCGGGGCGGCGGTGGAGTCGAAGATCAGCAGGCTGACCCGGGGGTGGGTGGTCAG
>NZ_JAAFZA010000402.1 GCF_015356865.1 Catenulispora pinisilvae | reverse complement strand
ACGCCTCGGGGGCTGGGAGATGTGAATAGGAGAGGGGGGCGGGGGTGGGGTACGGCTCCGCCGGCCGCCGACACGGCGTGGATCACGCGTGGAGGATGCGTGGAGGATGCGTGGTCAGTGCGCTGGACGTAGATGTTCGGCCAGTGGTGGCTACCTGGCTGGGTAGGCGAGTCGGTTGCCTTCGGCGGTGGTGGTCTCGGTTTCGGCGAGTACGGTCTTGCCTTTGGCGACGGTGACGAGTGTGGTTTCAAGAATCGGTGTGATGTCCGGTAGTGCTAGGGCTGTGGTCTCGTCGGGGGTGGGCATGCGCGCTTGCACGTATTCGGTGGCGGTGAGTCGGCCGTGACGCGCGGAAAGCCTGGCGAGCTGGGCCGGGCGTTCGGGGAACGGGTCGGTTTCTAGCTCGGTGCCCTCGGCTGCGGCGAACGGAAGCACGGTCCGGGTAAGGACTCTGCGGCCGTTGGTTGGTTCCGTGGCGGTGGTTTCGCAGACGTACAGCGCGCTGCCTTCGGGGACGCCGATGAGTGTCGCGGTGGTGGCGTCGGCGTCTTGGCGGTAGATCCGTGGTTCGCCGATTGCTTGCAGGGGTTGGGTGCGGGGGCGGTGCAGGACGGTGGCGGCGGTGTTGCGGCTGCGGACGAAGCTGCCTCGGCCGTGCTGGATCTCGATCAGTCCCTCGGTGCGGAGGATGACCAAGGCTTGGCGCAGGGTGGTTCGGGAGACCCCGTACTGATCGATCATCCGGGCCTCGGAGGGTAGGGCCTCCCCCGACTGGTAGACGCCTTCGGTGATGTCGTCGCGGATGGCGTCGGTTACCTGCTTGTACAGCGCATCGTTTCTGACGATCCGTGCCATGTCCGGCCATCCTCGGTTCTGTGAGGCGCATCGTTGCGCTGGTCCGGCCCCGCTCGACCGGTAACGTTTCGGTAACGGTTCTTGAGTCTGCGTAGCGTCCGCGTGGGCCGGTTCCGGTGTATCAGAACCCTGCCACCTGCACTTTGGTACCCCATCGGCCTACGCTCGTCATGATAAGTGATGACCGACGTCTGTCAAAGAGGGGGTAGCCTCTGGACTGAACTCATCATGACGAGTGACGTCCTATGTGTTGAGAACTGATGCGCGCTCTCGTCAAGGGGGTTCGGTACCTGCGCGGGGTGCCGGCCGGGGTTCATTCGGCCGGTGACCTGCGTGGTTGCGGAACCGGGCGCGGCCTGGACGGTCGTGACCGACTCAGAAGCGGGCCATGCGGCCCTGGACACGGGAGCGTGAACGTGCAGAACGTCAGAGTGGACATCGGCGATTGGATCAGGCCTCGCCTGATCGCCGACCCCGAACCGGTGGTCGATTTCGACACCGGCGAGATCAAGATCAACCCCAAGACCGGGGAGCGGGACTACCTGCTGTCAGTGGCCGTACGTCGGGAGGGCCAGCGGCGCGCCAGCGCTATAGAGGTCAAGGTGCGCGGGATGAGCGCACCGGACGTCTCCGAGGGCGACGTGATCACGCTGGACGGGCTGATCGTCACCTACTGGGAGCAGAACGGCCGATCTGGCCTGGCCTTCCGCGCCGAGTCCGCTTCCAGGGCCACCGGTCCCGGGGCAGGGAACGCGGCACCGGCCACTGCGGCGCGTACCGCGTCGACCCCGTCCACGACACCCCCGGCCGGCGGGCCTCGGACGGCCAAGGCCGGTGAGTCGGCGTGAGTTGCCCGGGTGAGGCGATACGCCGAATCAGGGAAGGTGTCGAATCCTTGGCGAAGCTCGTAGAGCTGGCCGAGGGCGCCGAGAGGGCGGGGAAGCGCGCTGAGTGCAGCGGCTACCTGTTCCAGATCTGCACCGTGGGAACAGCGCTGTCGGACTTCGCGGGCCTGCGCGCTGAGGCCATGCAAACCGGGGAGGGCTGAGGCGATGTCGTCGAACTCTGCCCTGTCGGTGGCGGCGCTCCTGGCGGTCGCTGTGCTGCTGGTTACCGCACCGATGGTGCGCGAACGCTACCCGAAGACGTGGTGGTACGCCGTATCGTTCCCGATTCTGTGGGTGCGGATCCGGTTCACCTGGCGTCAGCTGGCCTGGGAGTGTGACCTGGCGGTGACGCGCAAGCGGGCACACGCCATGATCGGCGGGATTCTGGTCAAGGGTAAGGAACTTGATCCAGTGGTTCCCCGGCTGCACGTGGGTTGGCCCCGGCCGTACTCGGTGACGGTGCGGGCGCGGATCCTGCCGGGTCAAACCCCTGATGAGTTTGTTGACGCTGCTGAGGCGATGTCGCACGCGTGGCGGGTGCATTCGGTGCGGGTGTCGTCTCCGGCTCGCGGTGAGGTCGAGTTCACGATCTCGGCGCGGGATCCGCTGGCGAACATCACAGCGCCGGGGGCACTGGCACGGCGTAAGCACCACGGGCGGCCCTGGTTCGGGGTGTCGGTGACTGCCGAGTCGGAGGAGACGCCGGGCGCGGCAGCGGCCGCGAAGCTCCTGCGGATATTCGTCGGGCTTTTGGAGGACGGAAGCTCGTGGGTGCTGGATCTGCGGCTACTGCCGCACTGGCTGATCACCGGCGCCACACAATCAGGGAAGTCAACGCTCATGAACGCGGCGGTGGTGGAGCTGGCGCCGCGTCCGGTCGCGCTGGTCGGTATCGACCTGAAAGGCGGTATGGAACTGGGCAACTACACGGCGCGGCTCTCGGCGCTGGCCACGGATCGGCCGGCGGCGGTGCGGGTGCTGGGTCACCTGGTTGATGTGGTGCTGGAGCGCACAGTGCAGTGTCGCGTCGCCAAAGTCCGGTCGATCTGGGACCTGCCAGAGCAGATCCGACCGGTACCGATCGTGGTGCTGGTTGATGAGCTGGCAGAGCTGTACCTGGCCACCGATCCCAAGGGCAAAGCGGACGCGCTGGCCTGCTCAACCAACCTGGTTCGTCTGGCTCAGCTGGGCGCAACCCTCGGGGTGCATCTGCTGGTGGCCGGTCAACGGGTCGGGTCGGACCTGGGGCCGGGCGTGACCATGCTGCGTGCGCAGCTCGGTGGACGGATCTGCCACCGCGTCGCGGATTCAGAGACGGTCAAGATGACGCTCGGGGACAAGTTCCCTGACGCGGTGATCGCCGCGCAGAGCATTGGTCCGCTGGAGCGAGGCGTGGCCATCACCACCACCAATGAGGGCGGGTGGATGCGGGCGCGTTCGGCGAACATCGGCGCGGAACAGGCGCAGCGGATCACCACCGACTACGCGCACCAACGGGTGTGGCTGCCGGGTCTGAGTGACTTCGACCGTCCCGGGGGTGAGACGTCATGATCGTGAATACGTCAGCTGCGTTGCTGTTCGGGATCGCGACGTTTCTCATGCTCCGGGCACGAACGGTCAAGATCCTCGAAGCGATCATCGTGGGCCTGTTCGGGTTCACCCTGGCCTCCTCGATGTTCGGGGCTGCGATCAGTGCAGCGCTGCACTCCGTCTTCTACGCGCATGCGGCGAAGAACGGCGTGCCGATCGCACCGGGTGCACCCTCGGCGCCGTGGAGCAGTGGTCCGTGATGAGCCGTGATTCGGACACCGTCACGCTGCTGTGGCTGCTGGCCGCAATCGGCCTCGTGGCCTACCGCCGACACGTCGCCTACTGGCTGGGAATCGGGCTGGTCATGCTGCTGCTGACAAGCCTGCTCCTGGGCTCGAACCACTCCTAGGGAACAGCGCCATCTGGGGGCGCCGGACCGAACTCGACTCGGGTCCGGCGTCCCCGCCCCTAACCTCATGCGCGCATCACAACCACCTTGCGACAGAACTAGCTAGAACACGCACCTGCGGCCCTCGGCCCTGCCGACTGTCCATCGGCCTGGGCGCCTCCGCCGCGATACCCCAAGTCTTCTGCCTTCTCCCTGATGCCTCCAACGGTCCCCGCGCGTGCCGTCCGCATCGTCATGCGGTGCCTGCCGGCTTCTCCGGCCGGCGCTGCTCGGTCTGCAAGGAGAAGCAGACGTGCCCCAGAACACAGGGCCTAATGTCGCAACATCCACCAACGCCTCGGCCACGCCGAACGCGGATCAGCTGACGTTGATCCCGATCGAGGATCGCGGCTGGTTTGAGCTGCTGTCCCGGCCGGACTATCCCGCGATTGAGCAACAGATTCGGGACGTCGGCGCGTGTGAAAACCCGGTCTGGCTATCTGGCCGGACACTGCTGGTCGCAGTCGCGACCGGGGAAATCGTCTCGTCGTGGTCGTCAGCGGGAACCCCGTTCGGCGCGATCCCGCTGCGCTGCATGAACCGGCGAGCCACCCGATGCGCCTCATGTTCGCGGCTGTATGCCGGGGACGCGTTTCAGCTGGTGCGCGCGGGACTGTCTGGCGGCAAGGGAGTCCCAGACGTGGTGTCCGGTCATCCGTTGGTGTTCGCCACGCTCACCGCACCGTCCTTCGGCCCGGTGCACCGACGCCCCAACCCCGACCGGCCTAGGGACGTGTGCCGGGCTCGGCGGGGCAAGCCACGGTGCCCCCACGGGATCCCGATGACCTGCCAACAACGGCACGCACCCGAAGACCTGCTGATCGGACAGCCACTATGCGTAGCCTGCTACGACTACCCCGGACATGTGCTGTGGAACGCCGGGGCCTCGGCGCTATGGGCGCGGATGGTCGACTTCCTGTACTGGCGACTCGCCCGTGCCGGCGAGATCCCCAGGCCGCATATCCGGCGCACCCTCCGCGTCGAATACGTCCGAGTCGCCGAATACCAGGCACGCGGACTCGTCCACTTCCACGCGGCCTTCCGCCTGGACGGCCCCGAAGACAGATCGCTGGAACCACCCGCGTGGGCCACGGCCGAACTACTCGCCGATGCCATAGGACAGGCAGCCTCAACAGCACGGCTCCGCCTGGCCGAAACGGTCGAGATCGGCGCCCCCGTACTGCACTTCGGGCAACAACTCGACGCCCGACCCATCGTGCTCGATACCGGGCTGCCAGCGGAACGCGCAGCCGGCTACCTCGCAAAATATGTCACCAAAGGGACAGAGGACGCTCACGGCGCCGATCGACCAATCACGCACCGATCACAGATAGCCGCGCTGGCACGCACCGACCATGTACGGGCACTGATGTACACGTGCCGCACAGTCGGTGCGCTCGCGCCATATGAGGCGCTGGGTCTGCATCGCTGGACACACATGCTGGGATTCGGCGGGCAACCACTGACCAAGACCCGCCGCTACTCCAGCACCTTCACAGCCCTACGCCAGGCACGCGCGGACTTCCGAGGCGCGCTACGGCCCGGCATCGAAGACGAGGAGACAGTACGCGATAGCCAGTGGCGCTACGCATGGCAGGGATGGCCAAACGCCACCATCGCGGAGCAGGCGGCGGGGATCGGTGAGGAAGCCGAGTACAACCGCGAGGTGGCGCAGGATAGCGCCGATGGGCTGGCTCGTGGGCGTGGTGCCGAGTGACCGATAAGCCGAATCGGAGTGATCACGCGGTTCCGGGCGGAGAGGAGGAGGCGGCGAAGGCGTTGCGGGCGTGGGCAGCGGAATGGGCTCGGCGTCTTCCGCCATGGTCGGATGAGAAGTGGGCCCGGATCAATGTCACGCTCGGGCGTAGGGTGCGCACGGGCCGGGGCGGCCGGGGAACGCGGGGAGATGAACGGTGATGGCGCACGGAAACTCGTGTACCACCCGAGCCGACCGCTGGTAGAGAAGGGCGCGAAGCGCTCCTTTCACGGTCTCAGCCCTTGTTCCGCCTGGGTCTTATCGCCTTGCAGTGGTGACCACGCGCGTGACTGTGGCGGTGGGCGGAGGGGGCGGGGG
>NZ_JAAFZA010000401.1 GCF_015356865.1 Catenulispora pinisilvae | reverse complement strand
GGGGAGGGTGTTGGGGACGTGGTTGTGGACGTCTGGAGAGCAGTGGTGGGACGAGCGGGATCTTGGAGGCGGGGGAGACGGGCTCGGGGTGCTTGTGGGATAGTCGCCTATCGGTGACCATCGCCACCTTCTTTCCTTTGCCGTCGCCTCTGGTGTCGGTGTCGGGCGGGATGGTGGGCCCGGCGGCGAGTACCTGTCGCGCGTCGGGGTAGTGGCGCCTGACGCACGCCACGAGGAGGGCCACGGCTGGATGGACCGTTCACCGGTGCGGGGTGTCGCCCGGTTGGCGGCGATACTCGACTCGCTGCCCGAGGCTTTGCTGCTCGTCGACGGCGGCGGGCGCGTGGTCAACGCCAACGCCGTGGCCGTGGGCTGGTTCGAGGCGCCGGGCGCGCCGCTGGTCGGCCGGCCCGTCACCGATCTGCTGTCCGGCTTCGGGACCGCGTTGGCGCGGGTCGCCTCCCCCGATCCGACCGCCGGGGTGTGGACCGATCCGGGTGACTCCGGGGTCGGTGCCGTCTCCGGCGAGGAGGCCGGGGTGCCCACTCGCATGGTCGCCAAGCTGGCCGACGGGTCCGGGTTCCCGGCCGAGGTCGTGCGCTCCTTCTTACCGCCCGGGCACGGCGGGCTGGAGGTGGTGGTGGTCCGCGACGTGTCGCGGGTCGCCGACGCCGAGGCCGAGCTGCGCCGCCAGCAGAAGCAGACCGAGCTGATCCTGCGCGCCGCCAGCGAGGGCATCGTCGGGGTGGACACCGCCGGCCGCGTGGTGCTGGTGAACCCGGCCGCCGCGCGGGTCCTGAAATACCGGGCCTCCGAGCTCGGCGGCCTGGAGTTCGACGCGCTGATCGGCGGATCCGCGCCCGGTGAGCCCTCGCCGGTGGCCGACACCCTGGGCACCGGACGCAAGCACCGCCTGGGCAGCGAGGCCGGGCTGCACCTGATCGCCAAGGGCGGCGGGACCGTGCCGGTGGAGCTGTCGACGGCTCCGGTGATGGAGGACGACGCCCTGGTCGGGGCGGTCGTCACCTTCGTCGACCTGTCCCGTTTCCGGCTCCCCGCGCTCACCACTGCGGCCGGCGGCGCCAACGGCGCGGCCGGCGGCCATCCCGGCCTCGGCGCCTTCAGCGGGGCCAACGGCCTGGGTGGAATGCTGGGCACGATGGGCGGCGCCGGGCTGAGCGCCGAGTCCGTCAGCGCCCTGCGACGGCCCCTGGACGCCGCCCGCACCGAACTGGCCCGGCTGGCCAACGACGGCGACGGCCTGAGCCCGTCCGTCCGGCACCGGCTGGCGCACGTCACCGCCGAACTCGCCGAGGCCACGCGCCTGGTCGAGGAGTTGCTGGACGCCGCGGCCGGCCCCACCGGTCTGCGCAAGCGCCCCGCCGAGCTGGGCCGGATAGTGCACGCGGCCACCGACGCCGCGACCGACCTGGCCGGCGCGGCGGGCATCGACCTGGCCGTGCACACCGGCCCGGCCGAGGTCGTGATAGACGCCGACCGGATGACGCAGGCCGTCCGCCACCTGCTGGTGGACACGGTCCAGGCCTCTCCCCCGGGCTCCACGGTCGTGGTCGCCGCGGCCCGCCGCGGCCCCATCGCCCGCATCGAGGTGCGCGGCGCCGAGGTCGCGGGCGTGCCGGAGCACCTGAGCTTCGCCCGCACCGTGGTGGAACGGCACGGCGGCCAGCTGACCGTGCACCGCGTGGACGGCAAGGGCGTCACCTACGTGATCGAGCTGCCGGTCGGCCCCGAGGGCGAGACCGAGCTGGCCTCCGGCGCCTCCTCGGCCTCGCGCAACCTGGTCGAGGAGACCCGGATCATCCCGATCGTGCGGGACATCGAACCCGCACAGTCGGCATCCGGCTCCGCCGCCGGTTCGGGCTTGGTTTCGGGCAGTCGGCGGCGCGTCGACTCGGCCGCGGCCACCACGACCACCATCCCGCGCCAGATCGCCCCGGCGCAGGACCGCGGCTTCGCGGACACGTCGCTTCCGGTGCCGGTCCGCACGTCGGCGGCGGGGAACAACGCCGGGGCCCCCGCGGCCAACGGCTCCGGAGGGCTGGCACCACCGGGGCAGGCCGGGCAGCCTGGGCAATCCGGTCAGGCCGGTCAAGCCGAATCGGCGCCCCGGGGACGCCGGCGCGCGGCGCAACAGGCGGCGCAGCAGGCTGCCAACGACGGCTACCTGATCCAGCACGTCGAGCCCGCGGCGGAGGCCGCGCTGCGCACGTCGGGCACGCACCAGGACGAGGGCCCGCTGTCCACGTCGGGCAACTTCACACCGGAGGCTCAGCAGGCTGCTTCGCTCTACGGCGAGCCGCAGCAGCTGTTCCGCGAGCTCGACGGCGGCGACTCCCGCTTCGGCGCGCCGCGGGCGGTCGGAACGGGGTCGCTGTACGGCCCGGATCCGGCGCAGCCGTTGTTCCGTGACGAGGTGCCGGGTGGCGATGCCGGCGGCGGACGTCACGGCCACCACACCGACGCCGGCCGGCTCGACCAGTTCGACCAACGCGACCAGTTCGACCAACGTGACCAGCGCGACCAACGTGAGCAGCGCGAGGAAGCCTTCGCCTCGGACGGCGGTGTCTTCGGCAACGCCGCGACCGGGCAGCCCGCGGGGATGGCGTTCGCCGGCAACAGCAGCGGCGACGTGTTCCGGGTGCCGAAGCCCTCGGCCCCGTTCGGCGACTTGTCGGACGGAGTGTTCGGGGCGGACGCGCAGGATGCTGATCCGATCAACGCGCTGAACCCGCTGAATCCGATGTCCGCCGGGCCGGGAGCCGGTGGTGTCGCATTTCCGCCAACCGGCCAGCAGACGCCCTCACCGTTCCTGAGCGACGGCCAACCGTCGCCGTCGTTCGGTGGTGAAACGCAGGGTTCTGAGATCGCCGTCTCCGTGCCCCAGCCGCCCGCCCCCTTCATGACCGAGGCGCAGAACGCCTCGCCGTTCGGGACGCTCGCACCGTCGCCGTTCGGCACGTTGAAGCCGGCGGCGAACGAGGCGCAGGCGTGGCCGAACCCGGACGAGCCGGATCCGCAGGATTCACAGGGTGCTCAGGCCTGGCCGGCACCGACCGCCGCGGAGCCCGCGGCCCCGCCGACGTTGCTGGTGTGGCCGACGCCGGAGGCCGGGGCCGAGCAGGTGCTGGCCGCGCAGGGCTACGCGCCGACCGCGTTGAAGGCGCCCGCGCAGTTGAGCGAGACCGGGGTGGCACGGCCGGTGGCCCTGTTGGCGGACCCGGTCGGGGTGCCGGTGACGCGGGCCGCGCTGCACACGCTGCGCGCGGCCGCGGCGGACTCGGGCATCCCGCTGTTCGTGACCGCCGGGTTGGGCGCCGTTCCGGCCGCCGCGATGACGGCGACCGCGCGGCGTGGCGCCGATCCGTCCGCACTGCTCAGGGCCCTGACTCCGGAGCAGATTCCGGCGCCTCGGGTGCTGCTGCTGGAGGAGAACCCGGATCTGGCCGCCGCGTTCGCGATCTCGTTGGAGCGCGACGGGATGCGGGTGGTCCAGGCCTCGAGTGAGAACGACGCCATGACCGCGATGGTCGCCGAGCATCCGCAGCTGATCGTCATGGACATGACGTTGGTGCGGCGGCGGCGTTCCGGGATCATCGACTGGCTGCGGACGTACGAGCGGCTGCACCTCGCGCCGACGGTGCTGTTCACGGTGCCGGCGACGATGACCGCCGACACGAACATGCTGCGGGCGCTGCGCTCCGGCGAGGCCGTGGTGCACCTGGTGGACCGGGAGGTCGGGCCGGAGGCGGCGAACCGGCTCGGGGATCTGATGGGCAAGATCGCGGACTGAGGTCGGGCTGACGTCTGACTGACGTCGGACGCGCGGTCGGCGGCCGCGCGTCCGGCCTCGGGCCCGACATCGGATCCGACATCGGATCCGACATCGGATCCGACATCGGTTGCGGTGATCCCCGGTGCTGATCTCGTACTGATCCTGTGCTTGTCCGGTACCGGTCAGCGCAATTCGGCGGTGGCGATCAGGCGGATCGCGGCATCGGCCCACGCGTCGAAGGCCGCGCGTCCCGGGTCCGGACCGAGGGCGCGACTCAGGCCACGAAGATCGGTGGCGCAGCGTCCGAGTCCGGCGGTGTCGAGGCGTTCGGCCGTCGAACCCAGACGCGCCTCGAACGACGGCGGCAGGTGCCGCGCGCCTCGGTGCGCCATCTCGGCGAGCAGTTCGAACGCGGCCTCGATCGCGGCGGTGAGGCGATCGGGGGCCAGCGCGCCGCCGTCGTCGAGGGCCTTGGAGCCGTCTCCGGACGCGAGGTCCGGCACCACCACGCGGCCCTCGGCCACCACCGCGATCGGAGTCAGCACCAGGCCGCCGCGCCCGCGTCGCACGGTGGCCGAGACGAAGCTCGGATCGCGCTGGAGCGCGTCGGCGAGGGCGTCCAGCGCGCCGGGGGTGACGGCGCGGTACTCGGAGACGACCAGCGCGGTGCCCCCGGCCGTGCCGCGCACCACGGCGGTCAGCCGCTGGCTGCCGGGCTCGTAGCCGAGGTATTCGACCTCTGCGATCGCCACGACGCGCACGTCTTCGGCGTCGACGCGCGGTCGCACCAGGCGCGGCGGCAGGCGGTCGAACTCGGCGGCCAGCGCGTCCAGGTCGCGGGCCAGCAACGTCGAGGGCAGGTGACCCCAGGCGCCGCCGGACTGGCTGACGGTCGTGCGCGCGACCCGGTTCACGGCCAGCCGCAACCGCCGGTCCGCCCGCCGATGCGCGGTCTCGGTCACGACGTTCCCCCCGGCCAACACCCCCACGGTGCTCCCGGCCAACCGCCGCGCGACCAGATCGGCGCCCGTCGCCGCCCCCGGGAACCGCCCATCCAGCGTGAGGACGATCCCGGCACCCGGATCCGCAAGGAAGACCAGAGCCCTGCGATCCTCCCCGAGTGCCTGCACCCGGCACCCGAGCGCGGTCAGCCGCAGCCGCCGCAACGCCACCTCCGCCGCCTCCTCGGTACCCAGCACCCGCGACCGAGGCTGCCCCACCGCCGCCCCGGCAACCCGCGCCCGCGCGACGAGCTCCGCCAACAGATCCGCGACCAGCACCTGCTGATGCCGCGCGGCCCGATCCGCATGCGCCGCCAGCTGGTCGGCCAGATCCTCAGTAGCCAGGAGCGGCCACCGCAGGCTCGCCGAGTCGAGGTCGCGCCGGACGCGCGCCAGGCGCGGGGTGAAGCCGGCGGCGAGGTTGGAGACGCCGGTGAGGAAGATGTCGGCGGCCAGATCGAGGGCGGCGGTGAGGGCGGGTGCGCTGGCGCCGGTAGCCAGGCCCCCGGCAGCTGCGCCGACCGGGCCGCGATCAGCAGCCACGGAATGCTTGGCAGAACCACCAGCCAAGCCAGCCGAAGCTGATTGCTCGACGCCACGGGCGCCGCTCGCAGAACTAGCACCGGCAGCCGATTTCGCACCCACCACGGCAGGCACGCCGCTCACCGAATCAGCGCCACGGGCCAGGCCCGCGGCACTACCGCCAACAGCAGAATTCGGGCCCGCCGCAGCAGGCACGCCGCTCGCAGCAGCACCGCGGGTACCCGTCGCGCTGGCCGCGCCAGCCGCGGCAACCTCGTCGGTCGCCGAACCAGCGGCACCGTCCAGGCCCGCAGCACTATTGGCGCCGCCCGCAGCAAGCTCGCCCACGTTGGGACTCGCCTCAACCGAACCGACCGTCGCCGATTGCTCAGTTGCGACACCACCATCAGGGCCCGTATCCGCGCCAGCCACCCCGGTCGAGCCGCCAGCGCTTGATGTCGCGCCAACCGCCGCGAGCTCGTCGCCAGCCCCACCCAAGCCCGCGCCAGGCTGTCTCTTATAA
>NZ_JAAFZA010000400.1 GCF_015356865.1 Catenulispora pinisilvae | reverse complement strand
CCGCAACCCGGCCGCCGGACCCCGCCCCTCGACCTCAGCCCGCCTGATGGCGGTGGACACCGACACCTACTGGCGGGTCGGCGGCCACTGCAACGCGGCGCACGACGCACACGGCGAATCGGGCCTGCTCCGCGCGGTCCGCCGGGCGGGCGGCCACGTGGCGACCCTCGACGGACGGCACGCCATAGAGTTCCTGGACGGTTCCCTGTGGCCCAGCGAGCGCGCCGGCACCACGACACCGTCGGGCGCTGGGATCCGGCTCCCGCTGAGCGACACGGAGAACTCGATCCTGCACTCCTTCACGGACACCGCGCGGCGGCTGCTGGCGGCGTTCGCGACGGCGCCGACGCAGGTGCGTCCCGCGACGGGGCGGACGACGGCAGGGCGGGTGGCGCAGGTGCGGCGCGCGCCGGTGCGCACGACCGGGCCGGTGCGGACGACGGCTCCGGCTGCCGGGCCGGTCGCGGACGCTGCGGCGAACAGGGCGGCAGGGTATGCGGCGTCGGCTAAGGCGATGAGTGAGGCGATGTCTGAGGCGATGTCTGAGGTAACTGCGGCGGCTGCGGCGGCGACCGCGGCAGAGGCGAAGGCCTTCCACTAGCTCTCGCAGCGATGTTCACGACCCCGCCACGTCCGTCTCAGGCCGCTTCGTTCTCCGGCAGGCCAGAACAAGAGCAAGATCAAAACAGAATCAAGGTCGATCAAGATCTAGAGCCAACGGTCGTACCAGGCGCGGATTCGCCGAAGCACGTCAAGCTGGTGAGTACGCTCCAGGAGCCAATGGCCCTCGCGTGGGTAGACGACCAACTCGTGCTCGGCCCCGAAGTGGCGCAGCGCGCGATGGAAGTGGATCGCCTGGCTGAGCGGGACGTTGGTGTCCTGTTCGCCATGCAGGATCAGCAGCGGGGTGTGGATCCTGGATGCGTAGGAGATCGGGCTGTTCCGGTCGTGGATGTGGGGTCCGGGGCCCTCCCAGCCGGTGCTGCCGCCGAGCGCCGCATCGATAGGTCCCCACTCGCCGGTCCCGGCCTGCATGCCCCAATCGCTGATGCCGGCTCCCATGACGGCGGCCTTGAACCTGTCGGTACGCCCTATCGCCCATGCCGCCATGAAGCCCCCGTGGCTCCATCCGGAGATGGCCAGCCGTCCGGGGTCGGCGACCCCTTGTGCGACCAGCAGGTCGATTCCACTGGTGATGTCGGTCCACTCGTCGCCGCCGACCGCGCCGGCGGCCGTGGCGGCGAACTCGTGGCCGTGGCCCGAGCCGCCTCGGGGATTGGGCAGGAAGACCGCGTACCCGGCGGTCGCCAGCCACTGGCCGGAGTCCATCGCGTTGAGGTTGAACTCGTCGGCATACCGGAAGTAGGGACCGCCATGAACCATGGTGACGAGCGGAAATGGCCCGTCGTCGCGGGTCCGGCCGACGGGCAGGATCAGTAGGCCGTCCAACTGGATTCCGTCAGATGCCTGGTAGCTGAGGCGTTCCTGGAGACCCCAGCGGATCCCGCGCAGTTCGGGTCTGGTGTCGCTGAGTCGGACCAGGGGTCCGCCGACAGGTCCGGCATGGACGTTCCCGGGCTCGTAGGCCGTACTCGCCAGCAGCGCGCACGTTCCCCCGTCGCGACTCGCGGTGAGCCCGGCGAGGGTGCCGGGGGCGGAAGACAACCGGTGGAACCGCAGGGGCTCCGGGTCGAGTCGGTACAGGGCGGTGTCCAGTCCGTCGGCGAACAGTGCGAGTGGTGGCCCGTCCGCGACCTGCGCCAGCTCGGTCGGGCAGACCGCCATGCCGGCGGTGAGGTCGCGGTGTTCGACGGCCGGGCCGGTTGTCGGCGGGACGGTAGTCGGCGGGACGGTCGCGGGCGGGACCGTCGCGGGCGGGACGGTGTCGAGCACGGCCAGCCCGCCGATCACGTGCCCGGGAGACACTGCCAGGTGTGCCAGATGCCACACACCGTTGTGCTGCCACCAAACCGGGGACTGGGCCTCGACCCCGGCCGGCCCCAGGTCGTGGACGGCTGCCGAGCCCGGGTCGACCAGATGCAGCTCCGCCGTCACAACGCCGGCGTCGATCTCCGGCGTGGACCAGCTCAGCACCGCCAGCGGGCCGCCGTCCGGACGCTGGGCGAGCCCGACCACATGCCGGTCCCCGAGACCGTCCACGGTGCGGAGCACGCCGGTCGCCAGGTCGAGCAAGCGCAGTCGGGTGACGGGAAGGTGCCGGCCCCAGACCATGGCGTCGGCGCGCTCGGCCGCACGGCGTTCGTCCTCGGCGCAGGGTTCGTCCTCGGCGAGCACGGCGACGGTGCGGCCGTCGAAGAGCGGGCAGTGGCCGGAGATGCCGCCGCGTCGACTGGTCAGGGTCTCGGCATCGGCGATGTCCTCGCTGCCGTCCAGACCGTTCAGACCGTTCAGACCATCCAGGCCGTCCAGACCGACCAGAGCGTCCAGGCCGTCCAGACCGACCAGAGCGTCCAGGCCGACCAGGCCGTCCAGACGGATCCGCTGGAGTTGGGCAGTACCCTGCTCCGCGCGGTCGGAGGTGAAGAAGACAGAAGCCGAGTCCGGGGCCCACTTCGGGTCGAGGTCGCGCGCCGTGCCGTCGGTCAGCCTGCGCGGGGAGGTACTGCCGTCGGCGGCGGTAACCCAGATGGACCCGTGCGGACGCCCGTCCCTTCCGCCGTTCGCGACCACTCCGTAGGCGACCAGGCGGCCGTCCGGCGAGATGGCCGGTGCCACGGCGGCCGCCATGTCCACCACCAGTTCGGCGGTGAGCGGGTCGGCCGGTTCGGGACTCGCCTGCGCTGCGGGAATCGCCTGCGGTTCCGAAGTCACCTGCGGTGCGGGATGCGGCATGCGGACGCCTTTCACTCGCCAGAAGGGCAAGCGGACATCCTGTCGCACTATCGGGTCGGCGTCAGTCGGATTTTCGGGGAACGGGCCACCTGCGAACTGCCCCGCCGAGCCCGCCGACCCCGGCGCGCGCCGCTCCCCTACCGTGCCCCCGCCAGCGCCGCCTCAGCGGCCGTCGGCAAGTACGTCGCCCCCGAAAAATCCCAGCCGCCGACCAGCTTGCGGTAGTGCACCAGCTCCTGCCCCGGCGCCGGCCGGGTCCGGGTGTACTCGCTGTACCCGGCCGCTGTGTACATGCGCTGGTTCTCCCACATCATGGCGTGCGTCAGCAGCCTGAGCTCCGGGAGCCAGAGTTGGCGTGCGTGCTCCTCGGCGAAGGCGAGGACGCGGTGGCCGATGCCCCGGCCCTGACAGTCGGGGGCCACGGCGAAGTTGTCGAGGTGGAGCCAGCCGTCTTCGGGGACGAGGGTCACGGTCGCGATCGCCGGGCTGCCGATCACGAACAGGCAGCCCCGGCGCATCAGGTGCGGGTAGTCGGCGTCCATCGGGGCGGGCCGGGCGCCGATGCGGGCGACGTAGTGGCGGTAGGCCGAGTGGGTGACGGCGTGGACCGCCGCCAGGTCCACGGGGACTGCGTATCGGACTCCCAGCGGCTGCATGTTCGTGCCTCCTTCTCCGGCCCCCTGGACTGTTCATCGCAGGCTGGCACACCGGGCACCGCAGGGGTGGCCCGATCGGGCGGCGTTAATCAGACAAGGTGACAGTGCTGGTGAATGGGTCGCGCGGCGGCCGGATGAGCGTATGAATGGACCGTGGCCGGGGACCGAGGCTTTTAACGGCCCTCAGGCCGCAGACCGAGGCTCAACAACCCTCAGGCCGACAACCGAGCCCCCACAGCCTGCTCGTGCCGCCGGTCCAACCCGAGGTTCCGGTAGATCTCCAACGTCGCCGTCGACATGTTCAGCGTGATGAAGTGCAGCCCCGGCACCCCCTCGGCCAGCAGCCGCTCGCACATCCGCGTCGTCCACTCGACCCCGACCGCGCGCACCGCGGCCTTGTCCCCGTCCGCCGCCATCAGCGAGCGCTCCAGCTCGGCCGGGAAGGCCTGCCCGGTCAGCCCGGTGATCCGCTTGATCTGCGCGACGTTGGTCACCGGCATCACGCCCGGCAGGATCGGCACGTCGCACCCCGCCGCCGCGACCCGGTCGCGCAGCCGCAGGTAGTCGTCCGTCAGGAAGAACATCTGCGTGATCGCGAAGTCCGCGCCGCGCCGGCACTTCTGCACGAAGTGCGCGACGTCCGAATCCCAGTCCGGCGAGCGCGGGTGCATCTCCGGGAAGGCGGCGACGCCTACACAGAACTCCCCCGAATCCCGCACCAGATCCACGAGTTCGCTCGCGTAGCTCAGGCCCTCGGGATGCGCCTCCCAGTCCCCCAGGGGGTCGCCGGGCGGGTCGCCCCGCAGCGCCAGGATGTTGCGCACCCCGGCGTCCGCGTACTGCCCGATCACGTGCCGCAGCTCCGCCACCGAGTGGTCGACCGCTGTGAGGTGCCCCACAGGCGTCAGCGTGGTTTCGGCGGCGATCCGCTCGGTGGTCTCCACGGTCTTCATCCGCGTGGAACCACCCGCGCCGTACGTCACCGAGACGAACGTCGGCGAGTACCCTTCCAGCCGCCGCAAAGCGCGCCAGAGCTGCTGCTCCTGCGCGTCGTCCCGTGGTGGGAAGAACTCGAAGGAAAACGAGCGCTCCCCGCGGGCCAACAGCTCGCGGACGGTCGCGGCACGGTCCGGCCGCACGGAGGGGAGTCCCAGTGCCATGAATCCACCGTACTGACCATGTCGCCCGTTGTAAGGCAGGGAACCCGGTCGTCCCGAGACGCGAGACACGGGCCGTGAAAGTGCACCCGTATGGTTGTTCCCGTGAACCCCCTGGACCGCCACTCCTTGCGCACCCGAGTAGACACCGCACTCTCGGCGTTCCTCGACGACCAGGGCGCGGCCCTGATCGCGATGTCGGCCGAGCTGGCACCGCTGCCGACCGCGCTGCGCGAGTTCCTGGACGGCGGCAAGCTGATGCGCCCGGGGTTCTGCTACTGGGGTTGGCGCGGAGTGCTGGGCGACAGCGCGAGCGCCCAGGAGGAGGACGGCATAGTCCACGCCGCCGCGGCCCTGGAACTCCTCCAGGCTTCGGCGTTGATCCACGACGACTACATGGACGGCTCCGACACCCGCCGCGGCATGCCGGCCATCCACCGCCGCTTCGCCGCCGCGCACCGCGAGGCCGCCTGGGAGGGATCGGAGGCCCGCTTCGGCGCCGCGGCCGCGATCCTGCTCGGCGACGTCTGCCTGACCTGGTGCGACGAGATGTTCGCCGGCTGTGGCCTGCCGGCCGAGCGGGTGGCCGCGGCCCGCAAGTACTTCGACGTGATGCGCACCGAGGTGATGGCCGGGCAGTACCTGGACGTGCTGGCCCAGGCACACGGCCTGGACGAGCCGGAGCGCGCGGCGCAGCGGGCCCAGACCGTGATCCGCTTCAAGTCCGCGAAGTACACCATCGAACGTCCGCTGCACGTGGGCGCGATGCTGGCCGGCGGCACCCCGGACGTGATCGCCGCCTACTCCGCCTACGGCCTGCCGCTGGGCGAGGCCTTCCAGCTGCGCGACGACGTCCTGGGCGTCTTCGGCGACCCGGCGGCCACCGGCAAGCCGGCCGGCGACGACCTGCGCGAGGGCAAGCAGACGCTGCTGGTGGCGCTGGCCGCGGCGCGCGCCGACAGCCCGGCCGCGATCAAGACGCTGCGCGCCGAGCTCGGCAACCCGGACCTGGACACGGCCGGGGTCGCCGAGCTGCAGGACATCATCCGCTCCACCGGGGCGCTGGACGACGTCGAGACGCGGATCGCCGCGCTGACCGGGCAGGCGCAGGCGGCGCTCGAGGCCGCGCCGATCGACGGCGAGGCCAAGAGCGTGCTGCAGGAGTTGGCGGTCATGGCGACCGCCCGGAAGAAGTAGGTTCCGCGACAGGTTCCGCGACACGCCCGGGCCGCTCACTCGTTCGACGCAACTTGTGCGGCGATTCGGGGCGGCGGGGGC
>NZ_JAAFZA010000040.1 GCF_015356865.1 Catenulispora pinisilvae | reverse complement strand
TATAAGAGACAGCGGTCAATGAACCGAGTCGCCAACACCACCGACCGCGGCGCCGCGTCATCGCCGTCGATCCGCCCGAACAGCAGCTGCGCGGCGGTGCGGCCCAGGGCGGCGGGGTCCTGGCTCACTACCGATATCGGCGGATCCAGTTTGTCCGCCAGGACGAAGTCGTCGAAGCCGACCAGGGCGAAGCGGCGGGAGGCGCCGGCTTCGACCGCGCCGAGGGTGACCAGGTCGTTGCCGCTGAAGAAGGCGGTGGGCGGGTTGGGGCCGGCCATCATCTCGGCGACCGCGGCGGCTGCTTCGCGGTGGCCTCGCAGGCCGTGGCGGATCAGGAGGGGGTCGGCTTCCAGGCCGGCGGCGGTCATGGCTTCGGTGTAGCCGACGAAGCGTTCGTGTTGGGTCCAGATCTCCTGGCGGTCGCCGAGGTAGGCGATGCGGGTGTGGCCGTGGTTCAGCAGGTGGCGGATCGCGGTCGCGGTGCCCGCTCTGTTGTCCACGGCGATGCAGTCCACGTCCAGGCCGGTGGCGGGGCGGTCGACGCAGACCACCTTGACGCCGCGGGCCATCTGGGCTCGGAAGAAGGTGCGGTTGCCGCCGGTGGGGACCAGGACCAGGCCGTCCACCTGGCGGGCGCTGAAGGCCGAGACCACGTCGCGTTCGCGGCGGGGGTCGTCGTTGGTGCTGCCCACCAGGACCAGGAAGCCGCGGCGGTAGGCCTCGTCCTCGACCGAGCGGGCCAGCGCCGAGAAGAAGGGGTTGGCCAGGTCGTCGACGACCAGGCCGATGGTGCGCGAGTCCTGGGCTTTGCGCCGCAGGTTCCGGGCGATGTCGTTGCGCTGGTATCCCAGTGCCCTGATCGCCTCCTCCACCCGGGCCGCGGTCTGCGGGGCCACCCCGGCCTCGCCGGCGACCACGCGCGAGACCGTCATCAGTGACACGCCCGCCGCTTTGGCCACGTCTTTCATCGTGGGCCGCGCTGCCATCCAACCTCCCTAGTTCAGCTGGTTAACGTTACCATCCGTGATTCAGTAAGGCGCCCCATTGACAACCCTTCTCAGGGGCCAGACAATCCCCGATGTCTGTGAACGTTCACAATGCTCGCGAATCCTCGATTCCGCCATCGCCTCGAGAGAAGAGTCACCGTGACCGGACCATCGCGCACCAGGCGCGGACTGCGCCTCAGTTCCCTGATATCCAGCGGCGCCCTGGTCGCCGCGGCCACCTTGGGCACCGCCGGGCTCTCCGCCGGCGCCGCACACGCCGCCTCGCACCCCGCTTTCGTCTCCGACCCCGCCTCGACGGTCAACACGCTGGTGATGACCTCCGGCGGCGGCAACGACTTCCCGGGCGCGGACGCGCCGTTCGGCATGGTCCAGTGGAGCCCGGACTCGGTGAGCAACCGCAACGCCGGCGGCGGCTACGACTACAGCGACCCCCAGACCCGCGGCTTCTCGCTGACCCACGTGTCCGGCCCCGGCTGCGGCGCGATGGGTGACGTGCCCATACTGCCGCTGACCGGGGCGCTGCCCTCCGGCGACCCGGGCTCCTACGACCAGCCGATCGACCACAGCACCGAGGTCGGCAACGCCGGCTACTACACCGTGAACACCGGCTCGACCCCGATCAAGACCGAGCTGACCGCCACCGCGCACACCGGCATGGCCCGGTTCACGTTCCCGGCCACCAACCAGGCCGACGTACTGCTCAAACTGCTGGACAGCCAGAACGGCACCAGCGCCTCCAGCGCACAGCTGGTCGGGAACAACGAAGTGGTCGGCACCGCGACCTCCGGCGGCTTCTGCGGCGAGGCCGGCAGCTACACGCTGCACTTCGACATGGTCTTCGACCAGTCGTTCACCTCGGCCTCGCAGATCGTCACCGAGAGCGGCCAGCCCGGCCCGAACTCGGTGTTCCTGCAGTTCGACGCCAGCTCCAACCACGTGGTGCAGGCCAAGGTCGGGCTGTCCTACGTGAGCGCCGCGAACGCCACCGCGAACCTGGCGGCGGAGAACTCCGGGTTCAGCTTCGACGCGGTCCACACCGCCGCGCACAACGCCTGGAACGCCCAGCTGGGCAAGATCCAGATAGCCGGCGGCAGCGCCACCCAGCAGCAGCTGTTCTACACCTCGCTCTACCACGCGCTGCTTCACCCGAACACGGTGACCGACGTCAACGGCCAGTACATCGGCTTCGACAACGCCGTGCACACCGCACCGGCCGGCCATCCGCAGTACGACCAGTTCTCCGGCTGGGACGTCTACAAGGGACAGACCCAGCTGGAGGCGATGCTCGACCCATCGGTCGCCTCCGACGCGGCACAGTCCCTGGTCAACGACTATGCCCAGGGCGGGACCTTCCCGCAGTGGGGCTTCATGAACTTCTACAACTGGGTCATGGACGGTGACCCGGCCACGGCCGCGATCTCGAACTACTACGCGTTCGGCGGCACGAACTTCGACACCTCCACCGCGTTGTCCGACATGCTCACCGAGGCCACGACCAACAACAACGTGCGCCGCGGCACCTCGCTGGAGAACCTCTACGGCTACCTGCCGTCCGACCTGTACACCTCGGCGCTGGGCTGCTGCAACGTGCGCGACACGGCCTCCAGCCTCATCGAGTACGACAACGCCGACTTCGCGCTGTCCCGCTTCGCCAACTCGATGGGCGACTCCTCCGACGCCACCAAGTTCAACGTCCGGGCCAACAACTGGAAGCACATCTTCAACCCGGCCAACGATTTGCTGAACCCCGTGCAGAGCAACGGCACGTTCGACAGCATCACCACCTCGACCACGACCGGCTTCACCGAGTCCACGGCCGCGCAGAACCGCTTCGACGTCGGCTTCGACCAGCCGGCCCTGGCCGCGCTCTACGGCGGGAACAGCACGATCAACGCCGATCTGGACTACTACTTCCAGAGCACCAACAGCGACCAGCCCGACCAGTCGTTCCTGTCCAACGAGGTGGACCTGGGCACCCCCTGGTTCTACGACTGGACCGGCGAGCCCTCGCACACCCAGTCGGTCGTGAACCGGGTGGAGAACCAGCTGTATCAGGACACTCCGGCCGGCTTCCCGAACAACGACGACCTGGGCACCATGTCCGCCCAGTACGTCTGGGGCGCTCTGGGCATGTACCCGGTGACCCCGGGCAGCGCGGACCTGGCGTTCAACAGCCCGCTGTTCACGCAGATCGCCATCCACCTGGACTCCGGCAACACCGTCGCCATCAACGCCCCGGCCGCCTCGGCGAGCAACTACTACGTGCAGTCGCTCACCGTCAACGGCACGGCCAGCACCCACACCTGGCTGCCGGCCGCGAGCTGGAAGTCCGGCGTCACGCTGAACTTCACCCTCGGCTCCACGCCGTCGAACTGGGGCACCGGGGCCGGCGACGCGCCGCCGTCCTACGACGCCAGCACCCTGCCGGGCACCGGCCCGCTGGTCTCCGGCATCGCCGGCAAGTGCGCGGACGACAGCAACCGCGGCACCACCGACGGCACCAAGGTCCAGCTCTACACCTGCAACAACTCGGTCGCCCAGCAGTTCACCGTGCGCTCCGACAGCAGCCTGGGCATCATGGGCGGCTGCCTGGACGTCAGCCAGGGCGGCACCACCAACGGGACGTTGGTGCAGCGGTACACCTGCAACCAGAGCGGGGCCCAGGTGTGGCAGCCGCAGTCCAACGGATCGCTGGTGAACCCACAGTCCGGGAAGTGCCTGGACGATCCGAACAGCACCACGACGGACGGGACGCAGTTGCAGATCTACACGTGTGACAACACGCCTGCCCAGGTGTGGAAGTTGCCGTCATGAGGTTCGCGCTGATCGCACTGTTCGCGCTGTGATGTGAAGTGAAGTGAAGTGTGATCAGGGGCCTGGTTCATGCGAACCAGGCCCCTGATGCATTGTTCGATCGCTTCTACGGCGCCGAGCCGTGGCTGCCGTTGCACATCGGGACGTTGCCGTAGGCGCCGTTGTTGTCGCCGCCGTGGGCGTTGACGGCGTTGACCCAGCCCCACTTGGAGTCGTTGGCCTCGGTCCAGGCCCACCAGCTGTTGTAGTACTGGCCCTGGGTCACGGTCGATCCCTGGGCCTGGCAGATCACCCAGTTCGAACCCTGAGGGAGGTAGCCGACGGTGGTACCGCCACTGACGACTGGGGACCCGCCGGTCGAGCCGTTGCCAGCGGGGTCGAAGCCGCAGTAGATCCCCGTGCCCTGCGAAGTCGACTTGGTCCCGCTGCACGGCACCGCAGCGGGCGCCGGGGCCTGCTGCGACGTCGACGGCGGCACGACGACACTGCTGTGCGTCGGCGGCGGGGCCTGCGACGTGGTGTGCGACGCCGGGGCGCTCGACGAGGCCGCGGACGTGTGCTGGGCCGAGGACGAGGACTGACCCTGACCGGTCGGACCGCCCTGCGCGGGCGCGGATCCGGAGGCCGAGCTGGTGCTGCTCCCGGCGGGCGGGGCGCCGCCTGAGGTCGGCAACGCGTCGCCGGGCTTCGAGGCGGCGCCGCCCGGGAGGTCTCCACCGTCCTTGCCGGACACGCTCTGGGAGGCCGCCGCGTTCGCGCCGTTGCCCTGTGCCGTCGAGTTCGACTTGCTGCCGCCGGAGGCGAACGCGATGACGCCGACCGCCACCGCGACGACGGCTGCCGCCGCCCCGCCGATGAGTAGGGCGGGCTTCTTGCGGCGCTCCGGCAGTTGCTCGGTGTCGCCGGAGCGTCGCGGCGGTCGCTGGCCGTGCGGAGCGTATGGGCCACCCGGACCGCCGGGACCACCAGAACCACCAGAACCGTCGCGCCCGGACATGTCCCCGAAACCGGCAGCGTTGTGGGCAGCGCCGGTGAGACCGCCGGCACCGGCGTTGGCACCGGGTCCGAAGTCGACGCCGAAACCGGCCGCACCGCCCGACCCACCAGGTCCGCCCGGCCCGCCGGGCCCGCCCGGACCGCCGACCCCAGCCGGACCGCCGGGCCCGCTCGGAGTCGCGGCGCCGCCCGGGCCGGAGCCCGCGCTCGCACCCGCGGCCGCGAACCGGGGATCGTTGTGCACGTTCAGCCGCGCCGTCTCGGCCGCCGCGTGCGCCGCCGTCAGGTCGTAGTCCCGCACCGTGTGCATGGCCAGCGGCTTGGGCAGCCAGCTCGTGGCCAGCTCCAGCGTGTCGCCGGTGGTGCCGCCGCCGGACCAGTCGGTCAGGGACATCGGCACGCCGGGCCAGTCGCTGGCGCCGCGCAGCCGGGCGGCCTCGCCGGCCATCTGGACGGCGTCCGGCCGCGCCGCCGGATCCTTGGCCAGGCATTGCGCCACCAGCGGCCGCAGCGCCTCGGGCAGCTCGGCCAAGTCCGGCTCGGCGTGGACCACCCGGTAGGCGACCGTGACCGGCTCGCCGCTGCCGAAGGCCAGCTTGCCGGTGGCCGCGAAGGCCAGCACCACGCCGCCGGCGAAGACGTCGCCGGCCGGCAGCATCGCCTGGCGCTCGATGCGCTCCGGCGCGATGAAGCCGGCCACCCCGAGGACGCCGGCGTGGGTGGCGGTGAGCTTGGTGTCGTCGGTGGCGCGGGCGATGCCGAAGTCGATGATCCGCGGGCCGTCGGCGGCCAGCAGGATGTTGTTCGGCTTGATGTCCCGGTGCACCACACCGGCCGCGTGCACGGCCTCCAGCGCCTGGCCCAGGCACTGCGCCAGCACCGCGACGGTCTCGGTGGGCAGCGGCCCGAACCGGTTGACGGCGGCGTCCAGCGTGGGGCCGGCGACGTACTCGGTGGCCAGCCACGGCGACTCGGCGTCCGGGTCGGCGTCCAGCACCCGGGAGATCCACGGCCCGCTCACCCGGCGCGCCGAGGAGATCTCGCGGCGGAAGCGGGCCCGGAAGTCGGGGTCCTGGAGGAAGTCGTTGCGGACCACCTTCACCGCCGCCGGTCTGCCGGCCGGATCCCAGCCCAGGTAGACACTGCCCATGCCGCCGGCTCCCAGCCGACCGGTCAGGACGTACGGTCCGATCCGGTGCGGGTCCCCGGCACCAAGCGTCTGCATCGTCATCGGCCCCCATCCCGTTCTGCGACTGACGATCAGATGGTTACCATACCGATGATGGGCATGATCGTGGTCATCAACCGCCGTGGAGCGCGCGCAATTCGCGCTTGAGGACCTTGCCGGAGGGGTTCTTGGGCAACGCCGCGACGATGACCACCTTCTTGGGCGTCTTGAACCCGGCCAGCCGTGCCCGGCAGAACGCGACGACGTCGTCCGGCGCCAGGTGCTCCCCCGGCTTCACGACCACCGCCGCGCAGACCATCTCGATCCAGTACGGGTCCGGCACGCCGAACACCGCCACCTCGGCGACCGCCGGATGCTGATAGACGGTCTCCTCGACCTCACGGCTGGCGACGTTCTCACCGCCGGTCTTGATCATGTCCTTCTTGCGGTCGACGACGCGCAGGTAGCCCTCGTCGTCCATGACGCCCAGATCGCCGCTGTGGAACCAGCCGCCGCGGAAGGCTTCGGCGGTGCGTTCGGGGTCGTTCCAGTAGCCGAGCATGGTGTGCGGACCGCGATGCACGATCTCGCCGACTTCGCCGCGCGGTACCTCGCGTCCATCTTCGTCGACCACGCGGGTCTCGACGTTGAGCGCGGCGCGGCCCGCCGAGCCGGGCTTGCGTTCCTGGTCCTCCGGGCCGAGGACGGTGGCCACCGGGGACATCTCGGTCTGGCCGTAGAAGTTGTAGAGGCGCAGGTCGGGTAGGCGGCGGTGCAGCTCGGCCAGGATCTCGACCGGCATCGCGGCGGCGCCGTAGTAGCCCTTGCGCAGGGTGCTGAGATCGCGGGCGTCGATGTCGGGGTGGCGCAGCAGGGCGATCCAGACGGTCGGCGGACAGAAGAGCTTGGTGGCGTGCTCGTCCTCGACGGTGCGCAGGATGGCTGCGGGGTCGGCGCCGGGCAGGACGACGCTGGTCGCGCCGAGCTGGATGTCGGGGGTGAGGAAGCAGTGGAGCTGCGCGCAGTGGTAGAGCGGGAGTGCGTGCACTTCGATGTCGTCGGCGCTCATGCCGCCGGAGACGATGGCGCTGGTGTATTGGGCGGTCAGGTTGCGGGTGGACATGACGGCGCCCTTGGGCCGGGACTCCGTGCCGGAGGTGTACATGATCTGGACGGGGTCGTCGTCGGTGACGGCCGAGTCCGGTTCCTCGGCCGGGGCTTCGCGGTAGGCGGCTTCGAAGTCGAGCCAGCCTTCGGGGACGGCGGCCGCGCCGGAGCCGATGGCGACTCTGAGCGCGGGCGCGGTGTCAGCAGCCTGCCACGCGCGGTCGGCGGTGTCGGCCAACGCGTCCTCGGCGATGACCGCGACGGCACCGGAATGCCTGATGACGTAAGCGATCTCATCGGGCCCGAGCATGAAGTTCACCGGCACGGACACGGCACCGAGCCGGGCCAGCGCGAAGTAGGCGACGACGAAGCCGTGCGAGTTGTGCGCCACCATCAGGACCCGGTCACCCCGGCGGATCCCCCGCGCGGCGAGGGCGTTCGCGGCGCGGTTGACGGTCGCGTCGAGCTCGGCGAACGTCTGCCGCACGGCGCCGAACACCAGCCCCAGCTTGTCCGGCTCCCGAGCCGCGGTCCGGCGGAGCAGGTCGGCCAGCGTGTTGCGGCGGGCGACGGACTGGTCGGGGGTCGGGTGCCACGCGGGTTGGACCGTCATCGGTCCAGGCAAGCGGAGGGGGTGGGCGGCGTCAAGGGTTGGTGGTTCGCGGCGGGCCGGTCACCGTGAGGCGCGTGAAGGCGCGTGCCGTGAACAGCGCGACCTACAACTTCACTCATCGCCGCTGACAGGCCCAGTCCCAGTCTCGGCCGCAAGCCCAGCCCCGGGCCAAGTCCGCAGCCCGCGCACCAATCCCAGGAACGCGCGCTCAGCCGGCGACAGCAACCGGTCGCGCCGGTAGGCCACCACCACCGGCCGCGAGCGCAGTGGCGGGTGCACCTCCAGCACGGCTAGGCGGCCGTCGCGCACCTCGGCGTCGATGGCGTGCTCGGAGATCAGGCTGATGCCCAGGCCCGCGGCGACCGACTGCTTGATGGTCTCCGGGCCCCACATGTCGGCCTTGGCCATGTCGTCCAGGTCCCAACCGATCAGGGCCGCCTCTTGGAGGTCGCGGGTCTGGGAGCCGGGTTCGCGCAACAGGAAGCGCTCGCCGGCCAGGTCGGCGGGGGCGACGGTGCCGGTGTTGGCGAGGGGGTGGCCGGGGGCGGCGACCAGCAGCAGGCGTTCGTCCAGGACGGTCTCGGTCTTGAGTTGGGGCGCTCCGGGTTGGCCGGCGACGATCGCCAGGCCGAGTTCGCCGTCCAGGAGCCGCTTCATGATCTGTCCGTTGTTGCCGACAACAATGTCGCACTCGATGTTGTGGTGGCGGTCGCGGAAGCGGGCCAACAGGTGCGGCAGCAGGTAGGTGCCGACGGTGGTGGTGCCGCCTACTTCCAGGCGGCCGGTCTGGACCCCGGAGACCTCGCGGATGGCCGCGACCGCCTCCTCGGTGAGCAGGAAGACGCGGCGGGCGTACTCGACCAGTACTTCGCCCTCGGCCGTGGGGCGGATGCGGGGGCCCGAACGGTCGATGAGGGTGGTCTGGAGGGACTGTTCGAGGTTGCGGACGTGGTTGGAGACCGAAGGCTGGCTCATGTAGAGCTTCTGCGCGGCGGCCGAGAAGCCGCCGGTCTCGACCACGGTCATGAAGATCGACAAGCGGTGCAAGTTCAGCTGCGTCACGGTGAGTCCACTTCCCACGCTCCCTGCCCCGTGACCGTCAGCCTAATCAGCCGGGTTAACAACGCGCGGCCGCTCAGCGACCGGCGCGGATCTTGGAGATGGCTGTTTCCAGCGAGGTCGGGAATCATCGTCGCCGGCTCGGGCACCTCCTCGATGGAGATGGCCGTGATCAGCGCGGCACGCGGGCTCGCGGTGGCACCGGAGCCACTGGGGTTCGCGGTCATGAAGCTCAGGCTAGGCGCGCGATCATGGACCGCGCGATGGCGGTTCCGGCATGGCGGCCATAGCCGAAACCGTGGTGCGGCCGGGGATCGCGCTTTCCCGACGCGGCAAGCGTCAGTCCCGCCTCAGCTCGCTTCGGCGCCGGACCGGGCGCCGCCGCGGCGCGCCTCCTGCTGCACGAACCCCAGCGGGTCGTCCAGCAACGGCTGGAACGCCTTCTCCGCCGCGCCGATCAGTGTCGAGTCCGCACCGAGCCCCGGCGTCACCAGGCGCACGCCCTCGCGCACCACGCCCAGGCTGCCGGACAGCAGGTTCGTCCGGATCTGACCCTGCACGGCCGGGAACACGTCCCCGAACAGCCCACCGAAGATCACCATGCTCGGGTTGAACACCGTCACTATGTTGGCCACGCCCAGCGCGATCCAGCCGCCGATGTGCTCCAGCGCCCGCACTGACTTCTCGTCCCCGGCCGCGGCCTCGGCGACCAGTTCGGCGACCGTGGCCCGGCGGCCGTCGGCGTGGCCGGCGGCGGCCAGGATCGCCGGTTCGCCGATCTCGGTCTCCCAGCAGCCGCGCGCGCCGCAGCGGCACAGCCGGCCCGAGGGGTTGACCACCATGTGGCCGACCTCGCCGGCGTAGCCGTCGTGGCCGGACATGGCCTCGCCGCCGGCGATCACCCCGGCGCCGACGCCGACCTCGCCGACCAGGTACACCACGTCGTCGCAGCCGATCGCGGCGCCGCGGGTGCGCTCGGCCAGCGCGCCGAGGTCGGCGTCGTTGGCCACGGCGACCGGCGCGCCGATCCCGAAGGTCTCCACCAGCCGCCGGTGCAGGATGTCGCCGAGCGGGGCGTCGCCCCAGTCGTCCCAGTTCATGTTGGGCACGAAGCGGAGCATCCCGTCGGTGGAGCGGACGGCGGCCGGGACCGCCGCGCCGACTCCGGCGCACAGGGCGTCGGAGGGGATGTCACCGGAGGACAGGAGTTCGCCGGTGAACCGTTCCAGGTGCCCCATGACGTCTTCGATGTCGTAGTCGCCGCGCGGGCGGTAGAGCTCGCGCCGGTCGAGCACCTGGCCGCCGAGCCCGACCCGGGCGGCGACCAGGAAGTCGACGCCGATCTCGTAGGCGAGCGCGAAGACGTGCTCGGCCCTGGGGACCACGACCAGCGAGGGCCGGCCGGCTCCGAGGTGCCGGCCGGGCAGTTCCTCCTGGACCAGTCCCACCGAGGACAGGTCGGCGGTCAGCGCGCCGATCGTCGAGCGGTTCAGGCTCATGCTGGCGGTGAGCACGGCGCGCGAGGTCGGTCCGTGTTCGTGGACGTAGCGCAAGAGGGTCGACAGGTTGTGCCGGCGCAGCTCCTCCTGGGTCACTCCGTAGGCGAACCCCTTGCGGGCCCTCATGGTTCTCTCCTCGCTGCGCGTTTCCGACGCCTTTGGGCCGGTTCCAGCCAGTCTCGGCCATTATCGGCCGAGACTGGCGCCTTTCACGGCCCTCAGCGCGAGTCGGCCCCGCCGACCCGGCGGGACGCCGCGTCGAACCCGGCTGCCAACAGCAGCACCAGCCCGGTCACGATCCACTGCCAGGCCTGGCTGTTGGCGCCCTTGATCAGGTCGCCCATGCCGTTCTGGATGACGGCCACGACCAGCCCGCCCCAGACCGCGTCCATGATCCGGCCGCGCCCGCCGAACAGGCTGGTGCCGCCGATCACGGCCGCGCCGACGGCCAGCAGCAGGGTGTTGCCGGCGCCGAAGTTCGAGGCCACCGACTCCAGCTGCGAGGCCTGCACGACGCCGGCCACCGCGGCCAGCAGCGAGCACAGGACGAACACCGAGATGCGGATCCGGTCGACCCGGATACCGGCCCGGCGCGAGGCCTCGTCGTTGCCGCCGACGGCGTAGACGTGCCGGCCGTAGCGGGTGCGGCTCAGCAGGAAGGTCAGCCCGACGGTGAGGACGATCAGCAGCAGGACGACCCAGGGGATGCCCTCGATCTTCAGGTTGTTGAAGAAGGCGTTCTGCTGGATGGCCCGGTTCTCGCCCAGGATGTAGACGAAGATCGCGCCGAGGATCACCATGGCGGCGGTCTTGGCGACGGTCACCAGGGTGGGCTCGGACTCCAGGCCCGCGGAGCGCCGGCTGACCGCGATGCGCAGCTTCACCAGGGCGTAGCCGCCGGCCACCACGGCCAGCATGACCCAGCCCAGCCACAGCGGCATCAGGTTGTTGTTGTAGCCCTCGAGGGTGATGATCGGCTTGGCGGCCTGGTCCGGCAGCGAGATCGAGCCGGCCTTGCCGACCTGCATCAGCACGATGCCCTGGAAGGACAGGAACGCGGCCAGGGTGACGACGAACGAGGGGATCCGCGCCTTGGCGCGCAGCCACCCGATCACGAACCCGAGGACCGCGCCGGTGATGACGGCGAGCAGCACCGCGAAGTACCACGCCATGTTGTGCCGCACGATCATCACGGCCATCAGGGCCGCGCACACACCGGAGGCGGTGCCGGCGCTCAGGTCGATCTCGCCGAGCAGCAGCACGAACACCAGGCCCATGGCCAAGATGATGATCGGCGCGGCCTGGGTGACCAGGTTGGCGATGTTGTACAGCGACAGGAAGCCGGGCTGCACGATCCAGAAGAAGACGACCAGGACGATCAGGCCGGCGACGGCGGGCAGGGAGCCCATCTCCCCGCCGCGGGCCCGCTCGACGCGCTCGCGGCCGTAGCCCAGCAGCGTCGTGGCCGTCCTGGCGGGCGGGGCCGCGTCCTGGACCGGGCCGGGCTTGTTCTCGGTGGCAGGCTGGGTGCTCATTCGGCTGCTCCCTGAACCCCGTCGGTTCCGTCTGTTTCCTCGGTGCCGGCCGCCGCTTCGGCGTCGGCGGCCGCGTCGGCGACTGCGGCCGGCTCGTCGGCTATGCCGTCGGCGATGCCGAGCACCTCGGCCACCTGGGCCGCGTTGCCGTTGCCGTTTCCATTGCCGTTGGCAGTGGGCAGCAGGCCGATGTTCCCGGAGTGCCCGGCCGTGATCAGCTCGACGATCTGGGTCTGCGTCACGTCGGCCCGCTGGACCTGCGCGGCGGTCTTGCCCAGGTACAGCGCCACGATCCGGTCGGCGACCTCCAGCACGTCGCGCATGTTGTGCGAGATCAGGATGACGGCCAGGCCGCGGTCGGCCAGCCGCCGCACCAGATCCAGCACCTGCGCGGTCTGGGCCACACCCAGGGCGGCGGTCGGCTCGTCGAGGATGACCACCTTGGAGTTCCACAGCACCGACTTGGCGATCGCGACCGTCTGCCGCTGACCGCCGGACAGGCTGGAGACCTGCTGGCGCAGGGACTTCACGGTGCGCACCGACAGCCCGGAAAGGGTCTCCCCGGCCATCCGCTCCATGGTGTTCTCATCGAGCGTGCGCCAGCCGGAGACCCGCTCGCGGCCCAGGAACATGTTGCCGACGATGTCCAGGTTCTCGCACAGCGCGAGGTCCTGGTAGACGATCTCGATGCCCAGCGAGGCCGCGTCGCGCGGGTCGTGCACCTTGACCGGCGCACCCTCGAACAGGTAGTCGCCGCCGTCGATGGAGTACGTGCCACCGATGCACTTCACCAGCGTGGACTTGCCGGCGCCGTTGTCGCCGACCAGCGCGGTGACCTCGCCGGCGTGGGCCTCGAAATCGACGTCCTGCAGGACGTGGACCGGGCCGAAGGATTTGTTGATCGCCCGCAACTTAAGGATCGGCTCGCCCGATCCCGCCGTCCGGGGTGTCGCGGACGTGGTGGTTTCCGTCACCTCACACCTCTCTCAACTCATGACGCCCAGCAATCGAACGGTCGAGCCAGAGCGGTCGAGCCCGAACGGTCTTGCGTGACCGACCGCCGGTTCGCGGTCGTTCCATGGGCTTCGCAGGGGATTTCAGAGCTCCCGCGGAGCGCTGGAGACCGGCGGCCGGCAGCACCGGGGAGTGGGAACCCGGTGCTGCGGCCGCGAGTCGGGACAGCTGCTTACTTGATGCCGGCCGCGGTGCACAGCGCCTGGAAGGAGCCGGTGCAGACGTCGGAGGCCTTCTGGTAGCCGTCGGTGAAGGGCAGCGTGATGTTGGTCTTGTCCACCATGACCGGGGTCGCCAGGTAGGACGGCACGTCACGGTTGCCGGTCGGGTCGTGGACCGTCGACGGAGCGGTCGGCTTCTGACCGGACAGGATCTGGCTGGCCAGCTGGACGGCCACGTCGGCCTCGCCCTTGACCGGCTTGTAGATCGTGAAGCACTGGTCGCCGGTGAGGATGTTCTGGATGCCGGAGACCGTGGTGTCCTGACCGGACACGGCGACCTTGCCGTTCAGGCCCTGCTGCTTCAGGACGGTGATGGCGGCGTTGGCCATCTCGTCGTTGGCGACCATGACCGCGTTCAGGTCCGGAGCGCCCTGCAGCAGCTTCTGGAACACCGACTGCGCGGTACCGGCCGGGTTGTCCCAGTTACCGGACTGGTCGCCGGCCTGGGTCCAGCCGGGCTGGGCCTTCAGCACGCTGTCGTAGCCCTGCTTGAACAGCGTCGCGTTGTTGTCGGTCGCGGCGCCGTCCTCCTCGACGTACTTGACCGCGGCCTTGCCCTTGACCTGCGGGCAGTTGACCAGGGACTGGCCCTGCAGCTTGCCGACGGCCACGTTGTCGTAGGACACGTAGTACTGCGCGGTGCCGCCGAGCGTCAGCCGGTCGTAGTCGATGGTGACAACGCCCTTGGCCTGGGCCTGGGCCTCGATCGCCTTGGCCGAGCCGGAGTCCAGGTTGACGATCATCAGGACGCCGACGCCCTCGTTGAGCATCGACTGGGCCTGGGAGGTCTGCGTGGTCGCCGAGCCGTTGGCGTTCTGGATGTCGCACTTCAGGTTGTACTTCGTGCACATCGTCGTGAGCTCGTTGGGGTCGGAGTTGACCCAGCGCGGCGAGGAGTTGGTGTCCGGAAGCAGGACGCCGACCTTGTTGTTCTTGTAGCTCGTGGGAATCGAACCACTGCTGCTGCTGCTCGAGGAGCCGGTGCTGGCGGCGGTCGAAGTGCCGCCTGTCGAGGAAGAACTCTTGCTACCGCTGCTCTTCGAGCTGCTGCAACCGGCTGCGCTCAGTGTCACTGCGACGCCGAGTGCGGTGACGACGAGGATCGCCTTACGCATTGGAGCTTGCCCCTTTCTGGTCCGCACGTCGCCTACCCCCGGGAGGCGCCGCCGATATGTTGACGCGGAAAACCTATTCGTGAATCTGCCATGATCGCCATGAACTTGGGGACACGAATACGCCATGAACGCGTTACGAAACGGCAACGTAGGCGATCGCCTCGCTGGCGGAGGCCGGGGGCAGGTCGCGGCGCGGACCTCAAAACTCTCAACGTCAGCGGCCCGGTGCCGTTCCGTAGCCGGGCTGACACTCCTCGGCGCGACCCGCGGCTTCGGGCGGGGCTGCGCGGGAACCGGAACCCGGCCGTCTAGCGTTTCGTCCATGTTCACCGCGAGCGAGCGCGACCAGATGCTCAGGACCCTGATCGAGCGGGCCGAAGCCGATCCCGACGTCACCGGCGCCGTGCTGCTCGGCTCCTGCGCCTCCGGCGAGGCCGATCGGTGGTCGGACCTCGACCTCGCCTTCACCGTCGACGGTGCGGCGCGGGCCGGGGTCGCGGGGGTGGCCGAGCACTGGACCGACTGGTTGGCGGCCGGGTCCGGTGTCGTCCACCACTGGGATCTGCCGACCGGGACGGCGCAGCTCATCCGGGTCTTCCTGCTGCCGAACGGCCTGGAACTGGACCTGAACTTCTATCCCGAGGGCGAGTTGGTGCGGCGCGGGCCGGCGTGGCGGCCGGTGTTCGGCGACTTCGCGGACGACGCGCACAGCGCGGGCGGTGCCGACAAGGAGGCCTGGACGCCCACGCCGAACCCCGCTGCCCAGACCCAGGAGATCGGCCTGACGTGGCACCACCTCCTGCACGCCCGCACCTGCGTCGAGCGCGGCCGGGACTGGCAGGCCGAACACTGGATCGGGCAGGCCCGGACCCACGTCATCGCCCTGGCGTGCCTTCGGCTCGGCTACCCGACCGCCTACGCCAAGGGCGCGCATCTGCTGCCGGCCGAGGTGACCGATCCGTTGCGCGGCACGCTGGTGCGCTCGCTCGATGCGGACGAGCTTCGACGGGCTCTGATGGTCGCGGTGGAGGCTTTTGATCGGGAGATGCGGCTGCATGACCCGGCGCTGGCCGAGCGTTTGAGGCCGCTGTTGGCAGAGGACTGATGGCGATCGGTCTGATCGGTCTGATCAGGCCGATCAGGCCCAGCGCGAAGGCCGCGTCAGGCCGGTGAGTCCCAGTGCGATGGGCGGGTCAACCCAGTCGGGATCTTCGTGCCCTGATCCCCCAGCGCCGCGTTGACCTGCGCCTGCGTCAGGAATATCGCACCGGTCAGATCAGCCCCGGCCAGGTTCGCGTCCCGCAGATCGGCGCCGATCAGATCAGCGCGCCGTAAATCAGCCCCCGAAAGATCGGCGCCGATCAGGTAGGCGCCACGCAGATCGGCGCCGCGTAGGTCGGCACCTTTCAGCCGTGCGCCGATCAGGTCCGCGCCGCGTCTGTCCTTCTTCCTACCTCCGCCGACGCCGGCGCGGACCAGGGCACTGACTTCGGAAAGCAGCTCGCTGACACCGGCTCGGTGCGCGGCGACATCGAGCGCTAACAACTTATTGATCGGCAGTCGCGACAAACGCTCGGTCTCCTGGGCCGACCAGCCGAGTTCGGTCCGCAGCGCCGAGGCCGAAGCCAGGGTCTCGGCCTCGGCCAGGTACCACAGCATCTCGTGGAGTTGGCGCAGCACCGGCAGGGCGGCGAACATCTGCGGGGCGGTGTGCGGTGCCTCGCGCCACGACACGCCGCCGAACGTCTCCTGCGACAGCCGCTGGCCGGCGCCGAAGCAGTCGTAGACCGTGCAGCCCTGGAAGCCGCGGCCGCGCAGGCCGGTGTGGATCGAGCAGCGGTCGTCGGCGGCCAGGTTGGGGCACGGCGTCCCGGGGGCCTTGTCGATGGCGAAGTCCTGGGACGCCGTGAACGCCAGTCCCACACAGCACAGCGCGAAGCAGTTCGCGCAGTCGGCCGTCAGGTCGGCGCGGTCGGTCCGCTCGGCGCTGGGCATGTGTGGTCGTACCTACTTCTCGCGGCTACCGGCGTGCCGGACTCAGAGCTGCCGCATCACTTCGTTCGCGATCAGCTCGATGTGGTCCAGGTCCTGTAGGTCGAGGATCTGCATGTAGACGCGCTGCGTGCCGATGCCCGCGTAGCGCCCCAGCTTCTCGACGACCTCGGCCGGGGTGCCGGCCAGGCCGTTCTCGCGCAGCTCGGCCGGCTCGCGGCCGATCGCGGCGGCGCGCCGGGCGAGTTCGGCCTCGTCCCGGCCGACGCAGGCCACCAGCGCGGCGGAGTACGTCATCGACTCCGCGGCGCGGCCGTTGGCCGCCACTGCCTCGCGGACGGTGCCGAACAACTGCTCGCTGTCCTCGAAGGACTTGAACGAGGTGTTGTACTCATCGGCGTATTGCGCGGCCAGGCGCGGGGTGCGCTTCGGGCCGCCGCCACCGATGACGATCGGCGGGTGCGGCTTGGTGACCGGCTTGGGCAGCGCCGGGGAGTCGGTGAGGGTGTAGTGCTCGCCCTTGAAGCTGTAGGTCTCGCCGACCGGGGTGTTCCACAGCCCGGTGATGATCTCCAGCTGCTCCTCGAACAGGCCGAACCGCTTCTCCGGGAACGGGATGCCGTAGGCGGTGTGCTCGTCGGCGAACCAGCCGGTGCCCAGGCCCAGCTCCACCCGGCCCGGGCCGGCCATCGCGTCGACCTGCGCCACCGAGATGGCCAGCGGGCCCGGCAGCCGAAAGGTCGCCGGGGAGACGAGGGTGCCCAGCTTGATGCGGCGGGTGTCGCGGGCCAGGCCGGCCAGGGTGATCCAGGCGTCGGTGGGGCCGGGCAGTCCGGTGCCGGAGCCCATCTTCAGGTAGTGGTCGGAGCGGAAGAACGCGTCGAAGCCCAGGTCCTCGCTGGCCTTGGCGACGGTGAGCAGAGTGTCGTAGTCGGCGCCCTGCTGGGGCTCGGTGAAGATGCGCAAGTCCATGGGGACTAGCCTCGCACATCCGGCAATGCTTCCGGGGGCGGCCCGGGGCTTACGGGGCGCGGGGCGTCACCGGCCTGTCGCCTTACGAGCCGGGTCGCCTTACGGGCTGGGCCGCCTTACGAGCCGGGTCGCCGCCGGTACGGCAGGATGGCGGCATGCGCATGCCCTACGTCAACAGCCGCCTGGCCCCGATGGGCACCACCATCTTCGCCGAGATGTCGGCGCTGGCCGTCGCCACCGGCTCGATCAACCTGGGCCAGGGCTTCCCGGACACCGACGGGCCCGAGGAGATCAAGCGGGCGGCGGCCGAGGCCGTGCTGGCCGGCCACGGCAACCAGTACCCGCCCGGCGCCGGCATCCCCGAGCTGCGGGCCGCGGTCGCCGCGCACCAGAAGCGCTTCTACGGCCTGGACTTCGACCCGGACACCGAGGTGCTGGTCACGGCCGGCGCCACCGAGGCCATCGCGGCGGCGCTGCTGGCGCTGCTGGAGCCGGGCGACGAGGTCGTGGCGTTCGAGCCGTACTACGACTCCTATACGGCGTGCATCGCGATGGCCGGCGGCGTGCGGGTGCCGGTGACGCTGCGTCCGCCGCACTTCCGCCCCGACCTGGACGCGCTGCGCGCCGCCGTCACCGACCGCACCCGCCTGCTGCTGCTGAACACCCCGCACAACCCGACCGGCATGGTCCTCACCCGCGCGGAGTCGGAGGCGATCGCGGAGCTGGCGCGGGAACGGGACCTGCTGGTCGTCACCGACGAGGTCTACGAGCACCTGACGTTCGGCCCCGAGCACATTCCGCTGGCCACGCTGCCGGGGATGCGGGAGCGCACGGTGACGATCGGGTCGGCGGGCAAGACGTTCTCCTTCACGGGGTGGAAGGTCGGCTGGGTGACCGCTCCCCCGGCGCTGGTGTCCGCGGTTCGCAGCGCCAAGCAGTTCCTGACCTACGTCGCCAGCGGGCCGTTCCAGTACGCGGCCGCGACCGCGCTGGCCTTGCCGGACGAGTACTTCGCGACGCTGCGCTCCGACTTGGAGCGCAAGCGCGATCTGCTGGCCGACGGGCTGAGCGCGGCCGGGTTCGAGGTGTTCCGGCCAGACGGGACGTACTTCGTCACGACGGATATCAGTGGGCTGAGCGACCAGGACGGCATGGCGTTCTGCCGGGAGCTGCCGGAGCGGTGCGGGATCGTCGCGATCCCGAACCAGGTCTTCTACGACGACACCGAGGCCGCGCGGAGTCTGGTGCGGTTCGCGTTCTGCAAGAAGGACGAGGTGTTGGCTGAGGCCGTGGAGCGGTTGGGGCGGTTGAAGGGGTAGCGCCGCGCCGGTGGGTCGGTATCGGTATCAGGGCTGTTTCACGCACTCGCCGCGAGATGGTCGGCGACGCTGCGCGGTTCGCGTCCCAGGAGTTCGGCGAGCAGCGGATCGACCCCGGCGAAGCGGCCCTGGCGGGATGCCTGGAACAGCGTGAGCATCATGCGCGCCCTCGGTTCCGGCGTACCGGCGGCGACCTGGTTCGCGATCCACTCCTCGTCGTCCACGACGACGCGTTCGACCGGGCGGCCGCCGATCGTCGAGGCGATGGCGGCCACGTCGTCGAAAGTCACGGCCCGACTCGCGGTGAGCGTCACCGGACCGTCGAAGGTGCGGCCGTCGGCCAGGATCACCGCTGCCGCCTCGGCGGAGTCGGCGCGATCGGTCCAGGAGACGGGACCGTCAGCCGGAGCGGTGATGTTGCCTTTCTCCTGCCAGGGGCCCAGGAACCAGGTCAGGCTGTGGGCGTAGAAACCGTTGCGCAGCGAGGTCCAGGCGACACCGGAGGCGGCGAGCAGGTCTTCGGTCGCGGCGTGGTCGCGGCCCGGCGGGAAGGGCGTGTCGGCTCCGGCGCCCTGGTGGCTGGTGTAGAGGATGCGCTCGGCTCCCGCGGCGACGGCTGCCTCGATGCCGGCGCGGTGCAGCGCGACGTGGCCGTCGTGCGGATCGCTGGACGAGACGAGCAGGACCTGCTGGGCGCCTTCGAAGGAGTGACGCAGCGCGGCCGGGTCCTCGTACGAACCCTGACGCACCCGGACGCCGCGATCCGCGAAGTGCCGCGCCTTGGCGACGTCGCGGACGCTCACGCCGATCTGCGCGGCCGGGAGGTGCTTGAGGAGCTGCTCGACGGTCGCGCCGTTCAGCGCGCCGGTGGCTCCGGTGACAACGATCATGCGGGTGTTCCCTTCGTACTACGCAGTACGGGCAGGAGCACGTCGTCGACGACGTGCTCGATGAAGCTCTGGTCGCAGGGTTCGTTGGCGACGACGACGCGGCGCAGGATCACCGCGGAGGCGACCTCGACGAACAGTTCCGCGGCGTCCGGCACCAACGGCTCGCCCCGCTCGGCCGCCACGCGCAACGGCCGCTCGGTCATCGCGGCCCCGTCGCGGTTCAGGATGCGGCGCATCTCCTGCGCCAGCCTCGGGTCGCTGCGCATCCCGGCGAACACCGCGCCGAGCAGCCCGATCTCCTTCTCGGCGATCTGGTCCGCGAGCCAGCCGACCAGAGCGAGCAGGTTCTCGCGCAGGTCCTCCGAGGCCGGCTCGGGCGGCGTGCTGGGCGCGCGGTGGTCGACGGCGGCCGCGACGAGGGCGGCCTTGTCGCGGTAGCGGCGGTAGACGGTGGTCTTGGCCGTGCCGGAACGGCCGGCGACGGCCTCCATGGACAGCTGCTCGTAGCCGACCTCGGTGAGCAGGGCCAGGGTGGCTTGGAGGATCGCCACGTCGCGGCTGGAGTCGCGAGGTCGGCCCATGGTGCTGGACGTGGTGCTGGGCGTGCCGGTCATGATCCTACTTCCGATACGCTACGGTTTCGTATCGAAAGTAGTCCGGCCCGGTGGGCTGGGTCAAGCCGGTTTGTTTCTCGGCTGGTCTCTCGACCGGGGCCTCAGCCGTCGACGAGCGTCCGGCGCAGGAGGCCGAGCAGACGGTCCCAGTGCAGCTGCCGCGCGTCGGAGTCGAAGGCGTCGGTGTCGGACATGGTGAAGCCGTGGACGGTGCCGGGGTAGATCTCAGAGCTGTGGCCGACACCCGCGGCGTCCAAGGCCTCGTTGAGCTCGTTCAGCGCTTCGGGTGTCATGTCGGAGGCAGCGTGGCCGAGGTGGACCTCGGCAGTGATCTGGGAAAGCAGTCGGTGCAGGCCGTCGGGACCGTCGGCGACCACCGGGCTGTGGAACCCGGCGAAGGCGGCGACCTGGCCGGGGTGGGCCGCGGCGGTGCGCAGCGCCCACAGGCCGCCGATGCAGTAGCCGGTCACCGCGACCGGTCCGGCGCCGACCTCGGGCTGAGCGGTGAGGAAGCTGAGATAGGCCTCGGCGTCCATCAGGACGCGTTCGTTGGTGTGCGCCGCGATCATGGGCATCAGCCGGGCGAAGATCGCGGGCCTGGCCTCTTCTCCGATGTAGTCGGGAAGTTCGATCACCGGTGCCGGGCCGGTCCGGTAGAAGTAGTTGGGGACGAGCACGTAGTACCCGTGCCCGGCCAGTTCGCCGGCCATCTCCCGCAACACCGGCCGGATGCCGAAGCCGTCCGGGTACATCAGCACCCCCGGGTGGCGCCCGCCGTCGTCGGGGAAAGCGGCGAAGGCGTCGGACTGACCGTCAGGGGTGGGGATCTGCAACGCTTTGGTGGACACTGAAGCTGCGGGCATGGGTCCAGGCTAGGCGATGGTGACGACGATCGGTGTTACGGCGTTCGCCGTCAGCGAATGCGCACCCACTTCAGCCGGGCGCCCGCCTAGGCTCGGTTCCATGACCGATGACGCCGCGATGGCCGACTACGCGTTCGGAGTCTACGAGCGCCTGACTCCGCTGGACCCCGATGCGACACCGGTCGCGGTGCTGGTCGCCGGCGTGCCGGGGGCCGGGAAGAGCACGCTTGCCGAGGGCCTGGCCCGGGAGCTTCGCGCGGCGGTGTTCTCCATGGACTGGCAACTCGGTGCCCTGACACCCTTCCGGGTGCTGACGGACGACAACCTGGACCCGCTGGCGGAGATGATGATCGTGGCGGCGCTCGCCCGGCAGTTGCAGCTCGGGCTGGACGTGGTGCTCGACGTGACCGGGCACGAGGTCCAGGCCCGGGAGCGGTATCGGCGGGTGACGGAGAACCTCGGAGCGCGCCTGGTCGGCGTGGAGTGCGTCTGCACGGACGCGGAGCTGCACCGCTCGCGGGTGGAGGGCCGGGACCGGGGCATCCCCGGCTGGCGGCCGACGGTGCCGTGGGAGCACGTGCTGCGGATGCAGGGGATGTGGGAGGCGTGGCCGGAACCGCACGCGGTGATGGACTCAGCGAAGCAGGACGCTGATACCTCGCTGAAGCTCACGCTGGAGGCCGTCGCGGCGGCCCGCGGAACTTCGGTTTCATAAGGCCCCGAATACACGCCTCGAACACGAGTCACAGCCCCGGCCCGCACCAGGCGGGCCGGGGCCGAGTGAAGCAGTGTGCTGTGCACCTTAGAGCTTGATGACCTGGCCCGGGAAGATCAGGTTCGGGTTGGAGATCTGGCTCTTGTTCAGCTGGGCCAGGCTCTGCCAGCCACCGGCCACGTGGTGGCTGACGGCGATCTGGGACAGGGTGTCGCCGCTGACGATGGTGTAGGTCTGGCCGTTCGGCTGGGCCTGGACGGCCGGAGCCTGGGTCTGAGCCGGAGCCTGGACCGGGGCCTGCTGGGTGTTCTGCTTCGGCGCGCTCCAGTCCTGGGTGTTGGACTGGGTGTACTGCTTGGGCGCCTGCTGGGTGTACTGCTTCGGCGCCTGCTGCTGGGTCTGCTGGGCCGGCTTGCTCTGCTGCTGGGTGCTGCTGCTCGACGAGCCGCCGCTGGTGTTCACGTCGGCCGCGGCGCCGCCGGCGCTCAGGCCGGCGCGCGGGCCGCAGACCGGCCAGGCGCCGGGGCCCTGCGAGGCCAGCAGGTGCTCGGCGACGGCTATCTGCTGGTCCTTGGTGGCCAGGTCGGCGCGCGCGGCGTACTGGCCGCCGCCGGCGCCCAGCCAGGAGCTGGTCGAGAACTGGAGGCCACCGTAGTAGCCGTTGCCGGTGTTGATCGACCAGTTGCCGCCGCTCTCACAGGAGGCGACCTGGTCCCAGGTGGAGACGCTCGCGGCGCTGGCGGTGGTGGCCATCAGGGCGGGCAGCACGACTGCGGCACCGGCCACGGAGGCCACGACGATTCCGGTCTTCTTGCGGTTGGACAGCTTGAACATACTCGGCTCTTGCTTTCTCTCCGCCACGCCGGCGGACGACTCGGGGCCGTCCGCGTCCTGCTCCGATCACGGGGGTCGGTTTCAAATGACTCTCGCGGTCCGGGGCAGGAAGAGGCGTGCCGGCCGGCGAGGTCCCCGCTCGCGGCGGGGCATGACCCAGACGGTAAGCACAAGCCTGAGCAAATAACAAGAACGATGACATGTAGTTGATATAGGACGCACTGGCGGTGAGGGTTTCGGGTGCTTTTGGCCACAGGCCTCACGATGCGTGGCGGCCGGATCACTGTCAGGGCAACCGGAACTGGGAAGGGCCTGAGGCGTTCTCAGGACCTTCCCAGCGTTAACAAAAGGGACTATTCACCCCACCCGGCGGCGGCGTCCCGGGTCCTGGCGCGGCATGCTCTGCTCCGTCGGCGGCACCGGCGCGGGCAGCGTCGCGACCTCGTTCAGTTCGGTCTGGTACAGCGCCTCGGCGTCCGGGAGCTTCGGGAACGCGCGGTGCGGCTCATGCATACGCAGCGTCCGTGTGAGATCACCGACAGTACGGCGGCGCCAGTCGCTGATGTTCGGCTCCCAGATGCCGAACCGGCGCTCCAGGAAGCGCAGCGTCGAGGTGTGGTCGAAGACCTCCGAGCACACGTAGCCGCCGGCGCTCCACGGCGAGACGACGAGCGTCGGCACCCGGAACCCGAGCCCGTTGGGGCCCGCGAAGCCGCCGCAGTCCGCCGGCAGCGGGTCGGCGGTGATCCACTCCCCCGGCGTGCCGGGCGGCGCGGTGGGCGGCGGCACGTGGTCGAACTGGCCGTCGTTCTCGTCGTAGGTGATGATCAGCACGGTCTTGGCCCACACGTCGGGGTTCTGGCCGAGCGCGTCCAGCACGTCCCAGATGTACTCGGCCCCGGCCGCCGGCAGCCCCGGCGGGTGCTCGCTGGCCTCCGGCAGCCCGATCGAGGGCTGGTACTGCGAGTTCAGCCAGCTGACGGCGGGCAGGTCGCCGTTGGCGATGTCGTCGGCGATCGCCTGCGGCGGCCGGGCCTGCACGCCGTTGATCCACAACGAGGAATCCTTGGGAGCGTCCTGGAAAGCCTGGAACCAGCCCAGATCCGAGCCCGCGGTGTTGGCGACGTAGTAGCGCCAGCTGATGCCGGCGGCCTCCAGGCGTTCGGCGTAGGTGGTCCAGCCGAACGGCGCCGGGTTGGCATTGCTCACCACCGGACCGCCGGCCACGCCGTGCGGGTCGTTGGTGCCGCTGATCGCCATCACCCGGTTGGGATGCGTGGGGCCGAAGACCGAGCAGTGGTAGTTGTCGCACACGGTGAAGGCGTCAGCGAGCGCGTAGTGGAACGGCACGTCCTGGCGCGTGTGGTAACCCATGGTCCAGGGCCCGCCGTCGGTGACGCGGTGCGCGGCCAGCCAGCCGTCCATCGCGCCCTGATTCCAGGACGCGTGCTGGGCCGGCCAGCCGTGGTCGGTGCTGGGGTACTTGGCCCCGCTGGTCTTGGTGGTGTCGACACGGAACGGCAGGGTGTAGCCGTCGGGATTGGCGGCGTCCGGCTGGTAGAACACCGGACGGCCGTCGGGCAGGCGGATGGCGTCGCGGTCCCCGAACCCCCGCACCCCGGACATCGTGCCGAAGTAGTGGTCGAAGCTGCGGTTCTCCTGCATCAGGATCATGACGTGCTCGATCTGGTCCAGCGAGTGCAGCCGCGGATCCGGGGCGGCCGCGGCCATCGCCTCGGTCAGCGAGGGCGGCAGTAGGGACAGCGCGGAGGTGGCGGCGGCTGTGGTGACCAGACGACGACGGGACAACGACATACGCGGGCTCCTGTCTTCGACAGAGGATTGAGATGTCGCTCTTCCTTCGCAAAGTAGCCGCGGATGATGGATTCGGGGAGAACTCCGGGTGCCGAGCGTTGCCAGAAGGCACGCGGTTCCCCTGATGATGACCGCATGACTGTTTCCGTCGTGTGGGCCCGCCAGCCGATCCCGGCCGGGCCGAGCGTGTTCCTGGCCGGTCCGACCCCGCGCTCCGAAGCCGTCGCCTCCTGGCGTCCGCAGGCGATCCAGGCGCTGGACGCCGCGTGGACCGCGCCGGCGACCTTGCACATCCTGATTCCGGAGCACCCCGGCGGTCTGTCGGACACCGAGTACGAGGACCAGATCGAGTGGGAGTGGGACGGACTGGACCGCGCCTCGGCGATCCTGTTCTGGATTCCGCGCGATCTGCGCACTCTGCCGGGTTTCACCACAAACGTCGAGTTCGGGTTCACCGTGCGCTCGGGCCGCACGGTGCTCGGCTGCCCGCCGGACTGCCCGAATCCCGAGCGGAACCGCTATCTGGTCCGGCTGGGGCGCAGGTTCGGGATTCCCGTGACGGAGACGCTGGCGGCGACGGTCGCCGCGGCGCTGGAGATCGTCTCAATGGTCGACATCACGCGATGATCGCGAGCCGCTCACGTTTGACATCGTTTTTAAGGGATATCCCTCCGGTCTGTGCACTCGACGTCAACCCGTTGCGGTAGCGTGGCGAGGCACTTCGCACGCTCGATACACAACAATGGGGGTAACACCAATGTCCACCACGCGTGGCGTCCGGGCTCTCGTCGGCGCGGCCCTGGCCTCGTCGGTGATCCTGCTCGGGGGCTGTTCTTCGTCCGGCACGACGCCCGGTAGCAGCAGCAACCCGCTCACCGGCGGCCAGACCGGCCACACCTCGGCGGCGGGGTCCACCGGCGGCACCTCCTCGACCGGGGGGTCCTCGACCGGCGGCGCTTCCTCTTCCGACACTTCGGGCACGACCGGCGGCGACTCGTCCTCGGACGACTCCAGCTCGACCGGCGGCACCACCGGCGGGCTCGGCGGCAGCGATCCGGGGTGCCAGGCGGCGATGACGGACCTGTCCACCCTCGGCTCATCGATGGGCAGCGTCGGCACCAACCCCGCAGCCGCGATCGCCGCGTTCAAGACCCTCGGCGACAAGTTCCACGCTGACGCGGCCAAGTCGACCGACCCGTCGAAGGCCGCGGCGATCAACAAGGTCGGCGACGACCTCACCAACATCGCCAACGCCGCCTCCTCCGGCAAGCAGCCTGACGAGACCGCGGTCACGACTGACATGACCGCGCTGGGCACGACCTGCGGCGCCTGAGGTCCGCACAACCCGCGGGCGGAACGTGACGACGCGACGCCCGCCGCGCCCGCTCGACGAACGGCCTGGCCGGGGATCCCCCGGCCAGGCCGTCACTTTTCGCAGCTCCTATCTCATCTCAGTTCTCAGACACACCCGTGGATGTCACTCGTCGACGAGGCCACGATCGTGTCCAGCAGCCCGGGCACGATCACGTGCACCGCGTTGACCGTCAGCGTGTGGTCGGTGCCGGTGCCGGTGGGGATCTGCTCGTTCAGGATCAGCTTGATCCCGAGCAGGTTCACCGTGGTGTTCGGGCCCGGGGTGACGCTGACCGGTACCGCGATGCCGCCGACCGTGATGGAGGCGATGGTCGCGCCGCCGGTGCTGCCGGCGCAGACCGAGTGCGAGGTGGATGTGACCGCACCGATCTGGATCGCCGGGAGGCCGAGCAGGCCGATGCCGACGTGCTGTACCGAGGCGTTGGCGGTGGAGGAGTCCGGGGCGACCGCGGTGGTGACGTTCGCACACAGCGTGCCGGCGTTGATCAGGCCGCTGATGGTGACCACGCAGGGCGGGGAGCTGTTGCTCGCCACGGTGGTCGCGACCGGGCCGGCCTGGGGTGTCGGCGTGATGCCCAGCAGGCCGGAGGACTCCAGAGCGTAGGCGCGGCCGGTCAGCAGGATGTCCCAGATGACGCTGACGTCGTTGGAGCTGACGGTGCCGGCCGGGTTCGACGTCGAGGAGCCGACTGTGTCAGTCCCCGAAGTCGTACTGGTATAGCTGAACGTCGCGTTGCCCGCGGCGTCCGTGGTCCCGGTGCCGGTCAGGCCGCTGTTCGGGCCCGCGGAGACCTTGAACGCGATCGGCGCGCCCTGTAGCGGGTCGCCGCAGCTGTTGACGTAGTCGGCGGTGACAGAGGCCTGAGAACCGACCGCGAGTTCCTGCTGGTTCGGCGCCAGAGTCAGGATCGAGCCGGGGCAGGAGACGCTGCCGACCGGCGCCCACTGCTGGGACTCGTTGCCCATCCCGCAGGAGGCGCCGTCCACGCCGCCGGTGTTCAGGATCTTGCCGGTGTCGTTGAAGTTGCTGACCACACCGTCGATGGACACCGTGACGACCGGGACCACGCCGGACTGATTGCAGTTCCCGGACCAGTCCGCGCCGTTCGGCCCGATGTCGGAGGTGTCGAAGGAGCCGTCGGTGGTGCAGCCGGAGCTGAAGGAGTTGATCGTCTGGGTGAGGATGTACTGCCCGTTCATTCCAAGCGGTACGTTGTGCCGCCAGATGTCGAACACGCAGGTACCGAAGCTCACCTTCACGTAATCGACGTTGACGTTGACCCCGGTGTTGTTGATGACCCGCACCGCGCCGGCGTCGAAGGTGCAGCCGCCGGTACAGCCGCCGTAGGTGACGTTCGGCGCGCCCTCCCACGGAGTCGGGAAGTTGTTGGGATTGGCCCGCGCGTTGTCGGCGTAGCCGAGCTGCACCGCGACGTTGGCGGCGGCGTGCGCCCGGCCGGCCGGCGCGACCACCAGCGCGGCGGCCGTGAGCACCAGCATTCCGAGGAACGCCAGGGCTCTTCGCACACTGATTGAGGATGCTGACATGACTCCTCCACCCCTTGTCGAACCCGAATGGGACGCGCGGCGCCCTCCCACTGGTACCCGAAGAACTGGTTCGCCGGAAGCCGACCGCGTGCCGGTGACCCTATTCGTGCTCTGATTCGATGTCGCTCCGGCGCGGCCGGGCGATGGCTGGCGCGGCGCCGCACCGCCCGCTACCGCAATGCCGCATAGCACCGCGACCGGCCGGGGCCGATGAGTGAATCAGAGAACTGAGTCAGTTCCCGGCCGGGGTCAACAGCTCCGCGGACAGCCCCAGCCGGGCGGCCAGGACGTCGCGGCCGGCCGGGGTGACGAGCACCGCGCGGCTGCTGCCGACCCGCCGGATCCAGCCCTGGTCCAGCGCGTGGCCGCACAGTGCCGCGCCGACCGCGCCGGCCAGGTGCGGGCGGCGTTCGGTCCAGTCCAGACACGGCCGCAGCGCCGGGCGTTTGGCCGAGGCCGGGACGTCGATCGCGAGCTCGGCGAGCCAGCGTTCGCCACCGGGGGTGAGCCGCGGGCCGTGCTCCCACTCCACGAGCGCGCGCTCGGTCATGGCGTCGGCGATCGCCACGCCGACCCGGCCGGCCAGGTGGTCATAGCAGGTGCGGGCGTGGGCCAGCGCGCGCCGCCGGCTGTCGGCGGACAGCGTGCGCGCCGCGGGGGCCGGCCGGACCGGTGCGGCGGCGGCCATGGTCTCGATCAGCTCGGCCATCTGCTGGTCGGCCAGCCGCACGTAGCGGTGCCGGCCCTGGCGTTCCTGGACCAGCAGCCCGCCGGCGACCATGGTGTTCAGGTGCTCGGTGGCGGTGGACGGCGCGACGCCGGCGTGCCGGGCCAGCTCCGTCGGGGTCCAGGCGCGGCCGTCGAGCAGGGCCAGGCAGAAGGTGGCGCGGGTGCCGTCGGCCAGCAGGCGGGCCATCGCGGCCAGGTCGGAGCCGACGAGGGTGGGGTCCGCGGGGACGGGGCCGGTGGTGCTCATACCAGCGATTATGGTCCGGCCACGGTTCGGCCGCCGCCGAAGTGTCCGCTGCCTACGGTCGGCTCATGAGCGAGCATGTCCCGATCGAGCCGACGATCCTGTACTTCGGCACCCCGGTGGTCCTGCTGTCGACGGAGAACGACGACGGCTCGGCCAACCTCGCGCCGATCTCCTCGGCGTGGGCACTGGGTTACACGATCGTCATCGGCCTCGGTGCGGACGGCCAGACCGCCTACAACCTCGCGCGGCGTCCGGAGATCGTGATCAACGTGCCCGGACCGCATTTGTGGAAGCAGATCGAGTCGCTGGCCGGGGTGACGGGCCGGTTCCCGGTGCCGGAGAGCAAACCGGCCGGGATGCGGTACGAGCCTGACAAGTTCGGTGTATCAGGGTTCACATCTCAGGAGTCTGTTCTTGTCAATCCGCCGCGGGTCGCGGAGTGCGGGTTGCAGTTCGAGGCCCGGGTGGCGCCGGCCCGGCTCGACGTCACCGGGGACTTCCTCATCGTCGAGGCTCAAGTGCTGAAGGTGCACGCCGATCGGGCGGTCGTGATCGCCGGGACGGACTATGTGCAGCCGGCGGCGTGGAGTCCGCTGATCTACAACTTCCGGCACTACTTCGGGCTGGGTCCGGAGTTGGGGCACACGTATCGGAGTCAAACCCCTCGGCGCGCCGATACAGCATGATCTACCTGCGGTTTTTGATCTGATGCTCCGTTATATTACTCGTCAGTAAGTGCGTGACTTCTCACGGTGGCGGTAGTAGAACAAGTTCTCAAAATCCGCACCGTGTGAGGAGCGTCACATGAGCGCAACAGCAAGGCGGGGCCCAGGAGTCCGAGGTCTGTCACGGCGCGGATTCCTGGCGGGAACCGGTTCTGTTCTAGGCGCGGCGGCGCTGGGCGGCTTCTCCGCCGCGAAGGCCGCCGCCGCGGCGCGGCGCGCCACCCCCATCGGCAACGGCGCCCACGTCCAGGCGCTGGTCATCGGCACCGGCTACGGCGGCTCGGTGGCCGCGCTGCGGCTGGCCCAGGCCGGCGTCGCGGTGGAGATGATCGAGATGGGCATGGCCTGGGACACCCCGGGCTCGGACGGCAAGATCTTCTGCAACCTGACCAGCCCGGACCAGCGGTCGTTCTGGCTGCGGACGGAGACCAAGCAGCCGGTCGGCTACTTCCTCGGGATCCCGATCGACCGCGCTATCGCCTCGTACACCGGGATCCTGGACGCCGAGGACTTCGCCGGGATCACCGTGTACCAGGGCCGGGGCATCGGGGGCGGGTCGCTGGTGAACGGCGGGATGGCGGTGACCCCGAAGCAGGCGAACTTCGGCGCGATCCTGCCCTCGGTGGATCCGAACGAGATGTACAACGTCTACTACCCGCGGGCCAACGCCGGGCTCGGCGCCGGGGTCATCCCCAACGGCTGGTTCAACACCACGCAGTGGTACGAGTTCGCGCGGGTCGGACAGAAGCAGGCCGGTCGCTCCGGGTTCCCGTTCGAGTTCGTGCCGGACGTGTATGACTGGAACTACATGCAGCAGGAGGACGCCGGCACGGTCCCGCGCTCGGCGCTGGCCCAGGAGCTGCTCTACGGCAACAACTACGGCAAGAAGTCCCTACAGAAGACGTACATCCCGGCCGCGCTGGCCACCGGCAAGGTCAACATCTCCCCGCTGCACAAGGTGACCTCGGTGTCCCCGGCCTCCGGCGGCGGGTACACGGTGCTGATGAACCAGCTGGACACCTCCGGGAACGTGGTCGCCACCAAGGAGGTGACCGCGGACAAGGTGGTCTTCGCCGCGGGCAGCGTGGGCACCAGCAAGCTGCTGGTGCAGATGCGCGACACCGGGCAGCTGCCGAACCTGAACGACCAGGTCGGCCAGGGCTGGGGCGACAACGGGAACATCATGGTGGGCCGGGCCAACCAGATCTGGGACCCCACCGGCGCCAACCAGTCGACCATCCCCTGCGGCGGCATCGACAACTGGACCGCCGGCGGCGCGTTCGCCGAGGTGGCCCCGCTGCCGATCGGGATCGAGACCTGGGCCTCGCTGTACCTGTCGATCACCAGGAACCCGCACCGCGCGCAGTTCTCCTGGAACAGCTCCACGCAGAAGGTGGATCTGAGCTGGCAGCAGGCGTGGAAGCAGGACGGGATCACGATGGCCAAGACCATCTTCGACAAGATCAACTCGACCGAGGGCACCATCTACCGGACCGACCTGTTCGGGACGTACAAGACCTGGCAGGACGAGATCACCTACCACCCGCTCGGCGGCGCGGTACTGAATCAGGCTACTGATAACTACGGGCGGCTGACCGCCTATCCGGGGCTGTACGTGATGGACGGCGCGCTGATCCCCGGCAACACCAGCGTCAACCCGTTCGTCACGATCACGGCGCTGGCCGAGCGCAACATCGAGAACATCATCGCCAATGGCGGATGAGATCCCGACCCTGGTGTGGGGCACCGGGAACATCGGGCGCGCGGCGATCCGGGCGGTCGCCGCGCGCCCCGGGCTGAGCCTGCACGCGGTGCTCGTGCACGACCCGGCGAAAGTCGGGCGCGACGCCGGGGAGTTGGCCGGGCTGGGGCGCCGGCTGGGGGTCGCGGCGACCGACGACGTCGCGGCGGCGCTGCGCGGGGCGCGGGCCGTGGTGTACGCGGCCTCCGGGGACGTGCGGCCGGATGCGGCGTTGGCGGACGTCATCCGCGCGATCCGGAGCGGGGCGGTCGTGGTCACGCCGGCTTTGTACGCGTTCTACGACCCGCCGAGCGCGCCGGCCGGCCAACGGGAGCAGGTGCTCACGGCGGTGGCCGCCGGCGGCGGGTCGCTGTTCGCGTCGGGGGTGGATCCGGGGTGGGCCAACGACGTGCTGCCGCTGCTGATGGCCGGGTTGGGGACCTCGATCGAGGCGGTGCGGTGTCAGGAGATCTTCGACTACTCGACGTACGACCAGGAGGACTCGGTCCGGTACCTGGTCGGCATGGGGCAGCCGATGGACTACGAGCCGCCGATGACCGCGCCGGGGGTGCCGACGATGGTGTGGGGCGGCCAGATCCGGCTGATGGCGCGGGCATTGGACGTCACGGTGACGGAGATCGAGGAGCACGTGGAGCGCGCGCCGCTGCCGGAGTCGGTGGACACGACGACGATGGGGCGCTTCGAGGCCGGGACCCAGGGCGGGGTGCGCTTCGAGGTGCGCGGGCTGGTCGGCGGCGCGGCGCGGATCGTGGTCGAGCACGTGACCCGGATCCACGCCTCGGTGGCGCCGCGGTGGCCGCAGGCGCCGGACGGGGTCGGGGCGCACCGGGTGCTGATCGAGGGCCGGCCGCGGATCGAGGTCACGGTGGAGGCCGCGGACGAGGGCGGGAACCGCTCGGCGGGCGGCAACGCGACGGCCGCGGGGCGGCTGGTCGGGGCGATCGGGTTTTTGGTGGGGCGGGAGCCGGGGATCTACGACGCGCTGAACGTGCCGATCGGGGCGCCGGTCGGGCTGTGGGGAGGAGAATCGCAGTGATCATCGATGTACCCGAGGGCAAGGAGCCGATCGGCTACGTGTGGGGCGAGATGGTGCCCGGCATCGGACCGGCGGCGGCCGCGTTCTCGATGGCCGTGTACCAGCACACGACTTTGGGGCTGCGGGAGTTCGAGGCGGCCCGGTTGCGGACTGCCCAGATCAACGGCTGCCTGTTCTGCCTGGACTGGCGCACGGAGCGCGATGGCGTGAAGGTCGAGGAGGGCTTCGACGCGGCGGTCGCCGAATGGCGAACCGCCGAGGCACTGGACCGGCGGGCGAAGCTGGCCGCCGAGTATGCCGAGCGCTACGCCCTGGAGCACCACGGCCTGGACGCCGAGTTCTGGCAGCGCATGCTCGAGGACTATTCGCAGGCTGAGATAGTCGAGCTGACGATGTGTCTGGGGTCGTGGCTGGCCTTCGGGCGGCTCAACCATGTGCTGGGGATCGACGCGGTGTGTGTGCTGCCGGGACACTGATCGGGTGGCCGAGGACTGGGATCCCGATGATCTGATGGTGACCGTCGAGCATCCGATGGGGACCGTCGAGGTACCGCTCAGCAAGTGGATCGCGCGGGGGCCGGGGCCTCGGCGCCTGCTGCGGCCGACGGCCGTCCGGTCGCGCGCCACCGGCGAAGCGCTGCCCTTGAGTGTGATCCCGGAGCGCTACCGGAACGAGCGCCCCGGCCGATGACGGGGCGGCGCCGTTGCCGCCCGCATCGATCCGGGTTGTTTTCCTTGTGCCGTATGTGGAACTTGCCGTGCCTGGAGCTTGCCGTGTCTGGAGCTTGCCGTGTCTGGAGCTTGCCGTGTCTGGAGCTTGCCGTGTCTGGAGCTTGCCGCGCCTCAGCGCGAGAGCTCCACCATGGTGTCCTCGAAGTCCGGGAACTCGTCCCGGGCCGCGGCGACCACCTGGCGGGCCGTCATCGGGCCGGTGCCGGCGTGCTTCTCGGCGACCGCCGTGAACTCCGGATGGGGCCGGCTCCGGCGGGTCGGGTGCTCCACCGCTTCGTAGGGTCCTGAGCCGTCGGCCACCAGCCACAGGAACGAGGGCAGGTCGCAGGCGACCACGCCGGTCTCACCGTCCGAGCCGAGGAACACGATGGGCTGTTCGGCCAGTGCGGCGTCTTCGCGGACCAGCCAGAAGGCGGCGTAGCCGCCGTCCGCGCTCTGGCCGAAGACGCGGAACTGGTCGGCGTCGGCGTCCTGGTTGGCGGTCCAGCCGCGTAACCAGTCGGCGGTGTCGTCGGGGTCCAGGAACTCCTCGAAGGGTTCGAAGTCCACCGGGGGGTCTGCGGGCGCGTCGTCCTCGTCGGGCTCGGCGCGCTCCTCGTCCTCGTCCTCGTCGGCCTCCAGATCCTGCGGGAAACCGATCGCGGCTATCGCGGCCAGCGCCGCGGGCAGGGCGAGGTCGTCGTCGTCTTCGATAGTCACGAGCCGTAGATTAGCTGGGCTTGGGCCGTCTGCTCCAGCGTTGGGGCAATGGTCTGTGTCTGACGGGGTGTTCGAACACGCGGCAGGCCCGGTCCGCGAACGGAACCGGGCCTGCCGACCTGGTGATCGATCAGAGTCTGAGCACTTACTTCTGCTTCGGGAGCACCACCACGGCCAGCGGCGTGCGCTGCGCGCCCTGCCCCAGCGGGTTGTCCTTGAACATCTCCGCGATCTTGTCCTCGCCGACCGTGGTGGCCTGGCCGAGGATGTTGCAGCCCAGGTCGTTGGCGTCGATGATGGCCACGCCCTGGAAGTTCTCGGCCGCCGTGGCGGGCAGCACCTTGCGGATCCGGTCGGCCAGCTCGGCGGCGGCCTTGTCGGGCTGCGCCGGGGCCAGCTTCGCCGAGACGTTCGACGGGTACAGCGAGTACTGCGTCGGGCCGTCGATGGCCCGCACCGCGGGGCCGGCCAGCTGGTAGAACAGGCCCTTGCGGCCGACGACCTTGCCGACGGCGCCGGCCGCGGAGGCGGCGACGATGCGCGGCAGGCCGGCCTCCTGGATCGCCAGCTGCATGGTCTCCGGGGAGCCCAGGCCGATGCCGGCCGGCGTGCGGACCACGAACTTCTGCAACTTGCGGGCCGCGAAGGAGGGCTTGATCTCCCACAGGAAGTAGCTGCGGCCCTGGGAGATCGCGACCACCTTCTCGCTGACCGCCAGGAACCAGGGGCTGTTCAGCGCCTCGGCGTGGTCGTCGGACTCGGCCGCCTTGGCGGCGAACTCCGCGCCGTACTCGGAGATCTTGGTGTGGAAGTCGTCGCCCTTGGCGAAGGCGTCGGTCTGGATCGGGAAGCGGAGCACCTGGCCGCTGGAGGCGGTGCTGATCGCGATCTGCTTGCCGGGGTTGGCCGCGAAGTACTCCTTGACCGCCGAGGTCGTGGAGTCGACGTGGGTGCCGGGGGCGTCGACGAAGGTGCGCAGCCAGAGTTCGACGTTGAGCATCCGCCAGAACAGCATCGTGTCGCTGTTCTTGCCGGCGATGAACTCCTCGAACGCGCGCAGCACCGAGGCCTGGTCGAAGTACGGCCGCGAACCGAAGGAGTCCGAGCGGAAGACCGTGTGCACGTGGTTCTTGATCCGCAGGAACCACTCGCGCTCCGGCGTCGTGAAGCCGATCTTGTTGCGGCGGTCCACGATCTGGTCCGGCAGCAGCCCGCGCACCGAGTCGCGCAGGATCCTCTTGTTCCAGCCGCCCTTGATGATCGCCTCGGGCTCCAGGGTGAACAGGTAGCGCACCAGGTTGAAGTCCAGGAACGGGACCCGGCCCTCCAGCGAGAACCGCATGGTGTTGCGGTCCTCGTAGCGCAGCAGCGAGGGCAGCGAGTTGGCGAAGATGTCCTCGACCAGCCGGGCCTTCAGGTCGTCCGGCACCGGGCTGAACGTCTCACCCTTGTGCTGCTTGGCGAAGCCCTTGTCCAGCATCTGCCGGATGTCCACCGGCTGGTCCAGGCCGATCTTGCCGCGGACCACCTGCTTGCCGTAGCGGGACAGCACGTCGGTGGAGGAGACCACCTCGCGCATCAGCTTCCCGTACTGCTTCTCCTTGCGCAGCTGGCGCAGGTAGACGAAGTAGTACGGCAGGTACCCGGCCATCATCTCGTCCGCGCCCTGGCCGTCCAGCAGGACCGTGACGTGCTTGGTGGCCTCCTGCATCACCTTGTACTGCGCGTAGGGGCCGGTGGAGATGGTCGGCTCCTCCTGGGTCCGCACGAAGTCGGCGAGGTCCTCCAGGAACTCGTCCGGGTTCGGGTGGATCTTGTGGCAGTTCACCGGGCCGTCGGCCTTGGCCAGGACCGCGTCGACGTAGCGCTCCTCGTCGTTGACGCTGCCGGGGAAGACCGCGGAGAAGCTGTTCTGCTCCGAGCCGACCGACTCCACGTCCTTCGCGTGCTGCTTCATCAGCTTGCTGATGACGGCGACCACCGTGGAGGAGTCCAGGCCGCCGGACAGCGCGGTGCCGACGGGGACCTCACCGACCAGCCGCATCCGGATCGACTCCGTCAGCCGCTCCTTGAACTCCTTGGTGGTGTCCTTGGTGAACGGCGAGCGCGGGCCGTCCGCCAGCAGGTCCTCACGCAGCGTGGTGAACATCCGGCGCTGCACGTCGGCGCCGTCGACGACCACCAGCTCGCCCGGGCGCACCTTCTCGATGCCGGCGAAGAAGGTGCGGTCGGAGTCCTCGTGGATGCGGAAGCGCAGGTAGCGGTAGAGCGTGGCGTCGTCCGGGGCCGCCTGGACCAGGCCCGAGGCCAGGACCGCCTTGATCTCCGAGCCGAAGACCAGCCGGTGGCCGTCGTCGGCGCCGGTCACCGAGGCCAGGTAGAGCGGCTTGATGCCGAAGTGGTCGCGGGCCAGGTAGCTCTTGCCGGTCTCGGTGTCGTGGATGGCGATGGCGAACATGCCGTTGAAGCGGTCGAAGGCCGCCTCGCCCCACTCGGCGAAGGCCTGGACCACCACTTCGGTGTCGCAGACCGTGCGGAAGGTGCGGCCGAGGGCTTCCAGCTCGGCCATCAGCTCCCGGTAGTTGTAGACCTCGCCGTTGTAGACGGCGGCGTAGCGGCCGTCCTCGGTGACGAACGGCTGATCGCCGTGCGCCCGGTCGATGATGGCCAGGCGGCGGTGGGCGTAACCGACCTTCGCCCCGTCGCTGTAGACGCCCTCGCCGTCGGGCCCCCGGTGGGCGATGGCGTCGCCCATCCGCTTGAGCATGGCCTCGTCATGGGCCCCGAAGACACCCGCGATACCGCACATGTGCCGTGCCACTCCTCGCCGTATGTTGAACCTGCCGCGCGCTGAGCCAAACCTATACGACGAGCGGGTGACGCCCGTGCGACGCCGAGTAGTGTGATCTTCGAGCGGGCAGGGGTACCGGCGTGATCCGTCCCAACGTCGTCCCCCGACGCGCCCGGCCCGGCGTGGGATCTTCCGACGTTGCTACCATCGAAGGCGGAGGCGAATTTCCAGCGCATCCGCCCATGCCGGACGCCACGGCTACCGATCCGGGGGGACGACGATGGCGAATGACACCGTGACCGAAAGGACGCCGGGCCCGGCCGAACCCGGCCCCGAACCCGGCGGCGAACTCGGGGATTCAGTGGACGGCTCGGGCAGGCCAGGCAGTCCGGCCGATTCGGCCGATCCGGCCGGACCGGCTATCGGCGACCCGGTCGGGACCACCACTGCCCCGGCGGACCCGGACGCCCTGGACGTCCCGGAGCGCCACCGCGCGCCGGTGATCCGCTTCGCGCTGGCCGTCGGGCGCACCTTCGCCCGCGACATGGTCGTCTTCTTCTCGGTGCCGGTCCGGGAGCTCCGGACCCGCAAGCTGATGGCGATCCCGTGCACGCTGCTGTGCGTGCTGACGATCGGGATCCTGTGGATCCTGGAGTTGAACCGGCCCCACGGGCTGGCGTTCGTCCTGGACGTGGCCGGGGTCCGGCAGGGCGAGCCGATCTGGAAGCTGCTGCCGCAGCTCCCGCTGTCGCTGTTCGCCCCGGCCCCGGACCTGCCGGCCTGGGGCGCGATGACCCAGGTGCTGATCGCCTTCGGGATCGCGGAGTGCTGGCTGGGCTGGAAGCGGATGATCATGATCGCGATGATCACCAGCGCGGTCACCTCGATGGCCGCCCGGGTGATGGTCTACGCCAGCAACTGGCTGCACATCGGCACCCCGCAGATCGACAACTTCCAGGTCGACACCGGCCCCTCGGTCGCGGTGGTGTCGCTGCTGATCTACCTGGCGCTGCGGCTGCGCACGTACTGGGTGGTGGCGCTGACCGCGGTGTCGATGGGCGGCGAGGCGGCGATCCTGCCGAACCTGGCCGGCCGGGAGCACCTGGTGGCGATCAGCCTGGGCATCATCACGTACTTCCTGCTGGACCGGTGGTGGCCGGCCTGGAAGCGGCGAAGGATCCAGCGGGCCACCTCGGGCTGAGGGTCATGAACCGGTGCGCCGCCGCCGCGGATTGAGCGTCAGCCCCCTGATCGAGGCGTCGATGATCTCGATCGGATGCACCACCGGCGTGGCGTCCCCGAGATACCGCTGGATCTGCAACAGGCAGCCGGGGTTCCCGGTGGCCACCAGATCAGGGTTCGTGGCCCGGATCCGCTCGGCCTTGCGGCGTCCCAGCTCCTCGGCCGCCTCCGGCCGGACCAGGTTGTGGACGCCCGCCGAACCGCAGCAGAACGCCGCCTCGGCCGGCTCGGCCACCTCAAGCCCCGGCACGTCGCCGAGCAGCTTGCGCGGCTGCGCCCGGACGCCCTGGCCGTGCGCCAGGTGGCAGGCGTCGTGGTAGGCGACGCGGGCCCGGACCGGGTGCCGCTCGGCGATCGGATCGAGGTCGGCCAGGACTTCGGAGACGTCGCGGACCTTCGCCGCGAACTCCGCGGCCGGTTCGGCGTACTCGGGGTCGTCGGCCAGCAGTTCGCCGTACTGCTTCAAAGTGGAGCCGCAGCCGGCGACGTTGACCACCACCGCGTCCAGGTCGCTCAGCGGCACCGCGGTGGGCTGCGCCGGCTGCCGGAAGGAGTCGATGAGGTTGCGCGCGTAGCGCTTGGCCTCCTCGTCCCGGCCGGCGTGCAGCGACAGCGCGCCGCAGCAGCCCTGGTCGGGCACCACCACCCGGCAGCCCTCGGCCCGCAGCACCCGCGCGGTCGCGGCGTTGACGTCGCCGAAGAACACCCGTTGCACGCACCCTGCGACCAGGCCCACGGTGCGGCGCGGTTCCCCGTCCGGCAAGGTGCTGACCGGCAGCGAACTCCACGCCTTGCGCAGCGTGGTGGCCGGCATCAGCGCCTCCATGGCGGCCAGCTTCGGGAAGCGCCGCAGAAGTCCACTGGAACGGACCAGCGCCGCACCACCCGTCCGGCGGTACGCCACCGCGCCCACCGCCGCCACCCGCAGCCGGGCCGGGTGCGGGAACAGCCCGAAGACGAGTTCCCGGAAGGCGCGGTCGCCGCGGTGTTCGGCGTACGCCTGCTCCACCTCCGGCCGGAACTCCTCGATGATCCGGTCGTACTGGACGCCGGAGGGGCAGGCGCTGACGCAGGACAGGCAGCCCAGACAGGAGTCGATGTGCTCGGCCACCGCGTCGTCGAGTTCGGCCTGGCCTTCGAGCACCTGGCGCATCAGATGGATGCGGCCGCGCGGGGAGTCGTTCTCGTCACCGGTGAGCGCGTAGGTGGGACACGCCGGGAGGCAGAACCCGCAGTGGACGCACTTCGCGGTCAGGTCGTCCAGGTTCTCGCCGTACTCGCCCATGGCGGGCAGTGTACTGAGCGGAAGATCGCAGTAAAGACGAAAGCGGCCCCTGTTCTCGCTTGACGAGATCAGAGACCGCTCCATGGAGGGTGAGCGACGGGGCTCGAACCCGCGACAACTGGGATCACAACCCAGGACTCTACCAACTGAGCTACGCCCACCATGTTGCCCACGTCGCAGAACTCCCGTTCCCGGGGGCCCGCGCCGCGCTGGCACCGCCAAGCATACATGGATCCGGCGGTGCTCCGCACGACCCTTTCCGCCGGGCCCGGCGGTGCCCGATCGCGAGGTCAGGCGCCGGTAGCGCCCTGGTCGCGGGCCGCGGCCTGCTCGGCCTCGATCCGTCCGGCCAGCGTCCGCGCGGTCTCCGAGTCCGGGCCGGGATGCGGGACGAAGATCGCGTCCCGGTAGTAGCGCAGCTCGGCGATCGAGTCGCGGATGTCGCCCAGCGCGCGGTGGTTGCCGGTCTTCTTCGGGGCGTTGAAGTAGACCCGCGGGTACCAGCGGCGGGCCAGTTCCTTGATCGAGGAGACGTCCACGATCCGGTAGTGCAGGTGCTGTTCGAGCTCGGGCATGTCCCGGGCCAGGAAGCCGCGGTCGGTGCCGACCGAGTTGCCGGCCAGCTGCGCCTTGCCGGCCTCCGGCACGTGTTCGCGGACGTAGGCCAGGACCCGCTCCTGGGCCTGGGCCATCGGGATGCCACCGGAGAGCTCCTCCAGCAGGCCCGAGGCGGTGTGCATCTCCCGCACCACGTCCACCATGCCGGCCAGCAGGCCCGGCAGGTCCTGCGCCGGTGGCGCGACCACCACGTCGATCCCGTCGCCCAGGACGTTCAGCTCGGAGTCCGTGACCAGCACGGCCACCTCGATCAGGGCGTCCTTGTCCAGGTCGAGCCCGGTCATCTCGCAGTCGATCCACACCAGCCTGTCACTCATGGGGATCCACCCTAGTGGGGACGTGCGGGGACGGCCGAGGCAGCCCGGCCCGGGCAGATGGACAACCCGGTTGGCGATCTGGGCGGCCGGGCTCTAGGCTGGAGATCGACAACCACGTTGACCATTAGCGACACCCCCCGGAGGCTGCCATGTCCTTGTCCACCCTCGCCGACGCCCCGCACTTCGCCCGCGACGGCTTCACCTTCCGGCCGCTGGCCGTCCCCTCGCGGGGCAGCAGCGAACTCGCCGTCTGGGCCCTGGACCTGGAGCCCGGCGTGAGCAGCGAGACCCACAGCATGGACCGCGAGGAGGTGTTCATCGTGATCAGCGGCACCGTCTCGGCCACCGTGGCCGACCGCGAGGTGACCGCCGGCCCGGGCGACGCGGTCATCGTCCCGCCGCACGCGACCTTGCAGATCCGCAACGCCAGCGGGCGGGAACCGGCCCGGCTCACGGCCGCGACCTCGGTCGGGATGAAGGCCATCGTCGGCGGCGCGTCGTTCACGCCGCCGTGGGCCCAGTAGCCGGCCGACAGACGGCCGACAGATAGCTCTCGGAGCAGGCTGTATGCAGTAGGCAATAGCCGGGAGCCAGCAGCCGGAGCCGGTAGCCGGTAGCCGGACAGCGCGGCGGCTCGGGCGCCGCCGCCACCTGTCGACAGCCGGGGCCACGCCGTATTGGCGCGACCCGGCCGTGGCTGTCGGCGCAGGGTTGATCGTCGCTCGCTCGGATCAGGGACCGGGCGAGCGTCTCAGCCCTCGCGGCCCTCCCGGCCGCCTCTGGCCCGAGAGGCCAGGTAGGCCTCGCGGTAGCGGGCCGGCTGGGTCCCCAGCACCCGCAGGAAGTTGGCGCGCATCGCCGGGCCCGAGGCGAAGCCCGAGCGCCGGGCCACCTCGTCCACCGGCAGGTCGGTGGACTCCAGGATGCGCTGCGCCGCGATCACCCGCTGGGAGTTCACCCAGCGCAGCGGCGTGGTGCCGGTGACCTCCAGGAAGCGGCGGTCGAAAGTGCGGCGGGACATCGCCGAGTGCTTGGCGAACTCATCGACGTCGAAGGGTTCGGCCAGGTGGTCCAGGGCCCAGGCCATGGCATCGCCGATCGGCGTGCCGGCGCCGAGTTCGCTGGGCAGGTGCCGGTCGAAGTAGGCGGCCTGGCCGCTGCGCCGGCCGGGGCCGATCACCAGGCGGCGGGCCAGCGCGCTGGCCGCCTCGGCGCCGTGGTCCATCCGGACCAGGTACAGACACAGATCCAGGCCGGCCGCGGCGCCGGCCCCGGTGACCACGTCGCCGTGGTCGATCTGCATCGAGCGGGCGTCCACCTTCACCCGGCGGTGGTGGCGGGCCAGGGCCGGCGCGTACATCCAGTGCGTGGTGGCCCCGCGGCCGTCCAGGACGCCGGCCGCGGCGAGCACGAAGACCCCAGAGTCGAACGCGGCCAGCCGCGCGCCCTCCTTGTGGGCCTTGCGCACCGCGGCCAGCGCGGGTTCTGGAGGGCGCTCCCCCGGCGCCCGCCAGGCCGGCACGATCACCGTCCCGGCCTGGTCGGCGCCGGACAGGCCGAACGGCGTGGAGATCCGCAGCGACCCGGTGGTGGCCAGCGGTCCGGCCTCGCCGGCGCAGACGAGTAACCGGTAGTACGGCAGGCCCATGACGCGCCGGTCGACGCCGAACACCGAGATCGGAATCGAGGACTCGAACAAGGGGGCGTCCCGGAACAGCAGGACGGCGACGGTACCCCGGTCGCGCGTGGGGGCCAGGCGCGGGCGGGGGGCAGTCAGTGTCATTCGGCGGGCTGACCTCTCTGGTCCAGATGGATCGTCGGAACGAGCCATTTTCCTTTGTACGCAAAGGGAATTGCGACTTGGATCGGAAGCCGTGCCGGGCCGGTGATTATCAGAACACATACATGAAGGGGCCACAGGTGTCCACCCGGCGGCCGCTTCCGGCCGTACCCCTCACAGCTGGCGCATGGTGGTGATCTGTGCTGACCTACTAATAATCTGTGGTGATCTACTACAGGATCGGCCATGGGGACACACCCAGCGCGGGGGACGGCGGAAAGGGGGCACGGCGCGTGGAACTTCAGGCCGCCACGGATCGGCGGCGGGCGCTGGAGGCGGTCCTGCGGGACGTGATCGCCGAGTGCGGTCCGAGCCTGCGGGTGCTCTCCGGGCAGGCCGAACGCCGAGCGTACGAGACCGACGCGCTCACCGCGCACCGCGTGTTGCCCGGTCTGGTCCTGCTTCCGGCCGACCGCTCCCAAGTCGCCCCGATCGTCCGGGCGTGTCTGCGGCACGGCGTCCCGTACGTCGCCCGCGGCGCCGGCACCGGACTGTCCGGCGGCGCGCTGCCGGCCGAATCCGGCGTCGTCATAGCCCTGGCGAAGCTCAACCGGATACTTGATGTGGATCCGGACCGATTGGTGGCGATCGTGGAGCCGGGCGCGACCAACCTGTCCATCAGCGCGGTCGCCGGCGAGTTCGGGCTCTACTACGCCCCGGACCCCTCCTCTCAGGTGGTCTGCACGATCGGCGGCAACGTCGCGGAGAACTCCGGCGGCGCGCACTGCCTGAAGTACGGCTTCACCTCGCACCACGTCCTGGCGGTGGAGACCGTGCTGCCGGACGGCACCGTCGCGGTGCTCGGCTCGGACGACATCGAAGCCCCCTGCTACGACGCCCCCGGCTACGACCTGCGCGGCGTGTTCGTCGGCGCCGAGGGGACCTGCGGCGTCGCCACCCGGATCGCGGTGCGGCTGCTGCGCAAGCCGGAAGCGGTGCGCACGCTGGTCGCGGACTTCCCGGACGTGCCCTCGGCCTGCGAGACGGTCAGCGCGGTGATCGCCGCCGGAATCGTGCCGGCCGCCATCGAGATGATGGACAACCTGGCGATCCGGGCCTGTGAGGACGCCGTGCACGCCGGCTACGACCGTGAGGCCGCGGCCTCGCTGATCATCGAGCTCGACGGCCACGGCGAGGAGTGCGCGGAGCTGTTCGACCAAGTCAGCGCCCTGTGTTCGGAGCACGCCTGCACCCGGCTGCGGATCGCCGCTGACGAGGCGGAGCGGGCCGCGATCTGGGCCGGGCGCAAGGCGGCGTTCGCCGCGATGGGGCGGCTTTCCCCGGAATTCCTGTTGCAGGACGGCGTCGTGCCGCGGACCCGGCTGGCCGAGGCGCTGGCCGGGATCGCCGACCTGTCGGCGGCCGCCGGGTTGCGTGTTGCCAATGTCTTCCACGCCGGCGACGGCAACCTGCATCCGCTGGTTCTGTACCGGGAAGCCGACGGCCAGGGACCGGCCGCCGAGAAGCTGGCGGCCGACATCGCCGAGCTGTGCGTGGCGCTCGGCGGCTCGCTGTCCGGCGAGCACGGGATCGGCGTGGACAAGGCCTGCTCGATGCCCAAGATGTTCTCCCCCGCGGATCTGACGGCCATGGACCGTCTGCGCGCCGCGTTCGACCCGTCAGGGCTGTGCAATCCCGGCAAGGTGTTCCCGACTCCCGCGTTGTGCGGCGAGGCCAGGGCCGGGGCTTATCAGCCACACCCGCTTGAAGAGACCGGAAAGATCCAGAGATGGTAGGCGCCCCCTCCTCCGCTTCCACCCCCGACGGGAAGCCCGCCCCGAACGGGACTTCGCCGGCTGACGGCGCCGCGGCGGCGTCCGAACCGCCGGCCAGCCCGCGCTCGATCACGCCGACCACGGTGAAGGACCTGCGCGACGCCGTCTCCACGGTCGGCGCGGTCCTGATCCGCGGTACCGGGACGGCGACCACCTGGGGCGCGCCGGTGCGCGACGCCCGCACCACGGTCTCGCTGGCCGGTATGGACCGCGTGCTGGACCACCGGCCGGCCGACATGACCGTGCACGTCCAGGGCGGGATCCGGCTGGACGTGTTGCAGGCCGAACTGGCCGAGCACGGGCAGTGGCTGCCCTACGACCCGGCGCGCTCGGAGGCGACCATCGGCGGGCTGCTGGCCACCGGCGACGCCGGACCCCGCCGCCTGGCCTACGGCTCGCTGCGGGAGCTGGTGATCGGCGCGACGATGGTGTTCCCGGACGGCGCGATCGCCAAGAGCGGCGGGCACGTCATCAAGAACGTGGCAGGCTACGACCTGGCGAAGCTGTGCCACGGCTCGCTGGGCACGCTGGGCGTCGTCGCAGAGCTCGTATTACGGGTGCACCCGCTCCCGGCGACCTCCCGCACGGTGATGGTCCGCGACGTCGACACCGCGTCGGCGCAGCGTCTCACCTGGGCCCTGACCAGGTCGGCGATCGAGCCGAGCGCGGTGGAGTGGTGCGAGCCGGAGCAGGTGCTGGCGGTGCGCTTCGACGGCACGGCCGACGGCGCGGCGGCGCGCGCGGCGGCGGCCCGGTCCATGCTCACCGGCAGCCTGGCCGAACTCGACGCCGGCGAGGCGCACAGCTTCTGGGAGTCGCACGCGGCGCGGGTCGTCGCCGAGCCCGGCGACACCGTGATGCGCGCCGCCACCCGGCCCGGCATCGATCCCGGACTGGTCGGCGCGCTGTCCGCGTGGGCCGACCGGGCCGGGGTCAAGGCGCTGCTGACGTGCAGCCCGGCCACCGGGGCGTACACCGTGCGGGTCACCGGCTCGGACGCCAAGGCGCACGCGGAGCTGGTGAAGAACTGGCGCGCGTCGGTCGAGGCCGTGGGCGGCTTCGTGATGCTGCGCCGGCGGCGGCCCGGCGTGGACGCGATGGTGGAGTCGTGGGGGCGCGCGCCGGGCAGCGTGGAGGTGATGCGGCGGGTGAAGGGGAACTTCGATCCGGAGAACCGGTTCGCGCCGGGACGGTTCGCGCCTTGGTTCTGAGGCGGCGCAATGGTTCTGGGGCGGCGGGTTGGTCCTGAGGGCAGCGGGTTGGTTCCGGGCGGCGCCTTGGTTCCGCGGCGGCGGGGTGCTTTGGTTCCGCGGCACCGGGGTCTACCATCGGTACCGGCTTGGTGCAGCCCGCCGCTCGCGCCCTTCGGGGTTCGGTGAATGCATCAGAGGACCTTCGGCATCCGCACTTCCTGATCGCGGCGCCGGCCGACAACGCGGGCATCGGCAGGATGGGCCGCGTGGAAGGCTGACGCTATGGCGTCCATCGAAGCAGACCGGGCCAAGGCCCTGGCCAAAATCCTGCGGGAGGAACTGGCGGTGGCGGGGTTCGACATCCCGCACAGCCTCGCCCTGGAGGTGGTCTCCCACCAGGTCGGCGCGAAGGACTGGAACGTGCTCGCCGCCCTGCTCGGGCAGTCGGGAAAGGCCGCGCCGCCCGAGATCAGCCCGGGGATCCCGGTGTTCCGGGTGCTGTCCGTCGAGGCGGCGCTGCCGTTCTACCTTGATTTCCTGGGGTTCACGCTGGACTGGGAGCACCGGTTCGAGCCCGGAACGCCGCTGTATGTGCAGGTGTCCCGGTCCGAGGCCGTGCTCCACCTGTCTGAGCACCACGGCGACGGCAGCCCGAACGGGGTGGCGTGGATCCCGGTCGCCGACGTCTTCAGTCTGCACGCGGAGGTGCTGGCCCGGCCGAACGCGCCGGTGCGGCCGGGCCTGGAGCGGAACGCGCCGGGCGGGCCGACGTTCAGCGTCATCGATCCTTATGGCAACATCCTGAGGTTCGCGCAGCCTTCGGCGGCGTAGGCGGCCGAAGGCTGCGCGAATTCATTCGCCTTCCGCGGGGCCGAACCAGCGTCCGAGTACTTCGGTGAGCGGCTGCTCCGACTCCGCGGTCCAGGCGATGAACCCGTCCGGGCGGACCAGCACCGCCCGCGACGGGGCTTCGGCACTGGTGCCGCCGCCGGTGCCGGTGCCCACTGTCACTTCGACGCGGTCGCCCCATTCGGCGGCGGTCTTGATCCACAGTGCAACGTCAGGCGTCTCCTGCTCGTTACCGACGAACAGCTGCCCGCGACCGGAGCGCAGCCGTTCGGCCAGGCGCACCGGGCCGTCGAGCGTGTCGAGCCGCAGGTCCGGGCAGAACCGGCCGACGGCGTCCAGGTCGGAACCCACGTCATAGCGCAGGTCGTCGCCGCCCATCATGTCGGTGAGCCAGCGGTTGGCGTCGTCGTGCGCCAGGAGCTTGGCGAAGATGCCGCGCAGCGCGTCGGCGTGCGGGCCCGGGCGCATGAGCGCGACCTGGGCGCGGGTGTTGTCCAGGACCCGCGCGGCGACCGGGTGGCGCTCGGCGGTGTAGGTGTCGAGCAGGCTGTCCGGGGCCTGGCCGCGCGCCACCAGGGCCAGCTTCCAGCCCAGGTTCATCGCGTCGCCCAGGCCCAGGTTCAGGCCCTGGCCACCGAAGGGCGAGTGGACGTGCGCGGCGTCCCCGGCCAGCAGGACGCGGCCGTCGCGGTAGGTGTCGGCCTGGCGGGCGTTGTCGGTGAAGCGGGTCACGGTGGTGATCGCCTTGACGCTGACCTGCGTGCCGCTGATCCGGCGCAGGGCGGTCTGCAACTCCTCCGGGGTGACCGGGGCGTCGCGGTCGGCCGGCGGGCCGTCGAAGCCGACCAGCAGCAACCGGCCCGGGTTCGGGCCGTTCACCACCATGCCGTGTTCGCGGCGGTTCCAGCCGAGCGGGACGAAGTCCGGGTCATCGAGCTCTGCGATGGCCTGGTAGCCGGTGATGATGCCGTCGGTGCCGGGGAAGGTGAACGCGCCGCCCTTGCGGACCAGCGAGCGGCCGCCGTCGGCGCCGATCAGCCAGTCGGCGCGGAGTTCGTAGGGTTCGGCCTCAGCGCCGGCCTGGGCCTGCGGGCCGGGTTCGGACCCGGCCACCCGCAGCGTCACGCCGTCAGAGTCCTGATCCCATGCCAGGACCCGGTGCCCGCGCCGGACGTCGACGCCGAGTTCGGCCGCGCGCTCGTTCAGCACCTCCTCCAGCGCCTGCTGTGCCACCGGCAGCACGGGCTCGCCGCCATAGCTGCCCTCCCGGAGCACGAACATCCCGGAGAAATGCCCACGGATTCCGTGCTCCCGCATCAGGTTCTGGAAGGCCAGCAACCGCTCCCCGCCGGCCTCGCGCACCCGGTCGGCCAGCCCGCGCCGGTCGAGGGCGTCCACGCCCCGGCCCTGGATCGCTCCGGCCTTGATGGTGGGGTCGATATCCGGGCGGCGCTCCAGCACCACCGCCTCGATGCCATAAAGCCGCAGCTCACACGCGGCCATCAGACCCACCGGACCGCCCCCGACGATGACGATACGCATCGTCCACCTCCTTAACAGTGTTAAGTGCTTCGCGACCCAGCATCTCCTGAACACTGTTAAGCTGTCAAGGTGAAACTGGAGCGCCAAGCGATCATCGACACGGCGATCGCATTACTGGACGAGGTCGGCCTGGACAAGCTGTCCATGCGCCGGCTGGCCAAGGAGTTCGACGTCCAGGCGCCGGCGCTCTACTGGCACTTCAAGAACAAGCAGGAGCTCCTGGACCACATGCTGGTCGCGATGAGCCCCGCCGAACTCCGGGTCCCGCGCCCCGGCCAGGCCTGGGACGACTGGCTCATCGAACGCTCCCGGCTCCAGTACGGAAGGCTGATCAGACACCGCGACGGCGCCCGCCTGGCAGCGCAGACCAAGCCCACCGAGGACCTGTTCCCGGGGCTGGAATCAATGCTCGAAGCGCTGGGCGCCGCCGGCTTCGCACCGGAAGAGGCGCTGCGCGGCCTGCTGGCCATCAGCAGCTACATCACCGGCTCCGCGCTGGAGCGCGAAGGGGCACGGGGCCACGCCGCCGAGGCCGAACCAGCGGAACAGCCTGACGGGATGCCGGACATGTCGCAGTACCCGAACCTGGTAGCCGCGGTCGGCGCCGCACGCGATCCCGACGCGGTATTCGATTACGGCCTGAACGCCATCGTCGCCGGTATGCGCGCCGAGCTGGAGAAGCGCGGGTAGAAGCGCGGGTAATGGACGGGCCGGCGGGCTGGACACCGGTCAGGTCGCCAGCGATGCGACCAAGTTCGGAATCGCGACGGCAGCATGCATCGCCCGCGCCGCCCCGATCGGCAGCGCGGCGCGCGGGGCACTCAGAGGTGCAGAACCGTCTGGAGTGCGGGACCGTCAGGAGTGCGGGACCGTCAGGCGGTCGGCAACCCTTCGGGTTCCTTCTCCTGCACCGGCGCCGACTCTTCCTCAGGTTGCTGCGATTCGGCCCAGCCGAAGGCCAGCGAGGCGCCGGTCATCGCCAGCAGCATGCCGATGATGAAGCCGCCGAGGTTGCTGGTCATCCAGCTGGCGACGGCGAACAGCAGGGAGAGCACCGAGTAGAAGGTGCGGTGCGGCGGGTCGAAGATCAGGCTCAGGCCCAGGATCACCAGCAGGACCGGGACGAGATAGCCGCCCAGGCCGTACAGGCCCATGTGCATCGTGTCCTTCAATGACGCGCGATACAGCGCCAGGATCTCCCCGCCGCCGAGGGTCACCAACAGTCCGCCCCAGAAGGGCCGGGTGCGACGCCAATGCCGGAAGGCACGGCGCACCCCGCGCCGTTCCTCGGGGGCCGGGGCCTCCGGGAAGACGAGGGGCGCGCCTTCTTCGTGCTCTGTCACCGCTCAGCAGCCCTTACTCTGGAAGGACATGTCCAGGCCCGGCAGCGAGAACGTCGACGCGGTGGTCGCGTAGCTGTCCTGCCGGACGTTGTCGATGTCCACCGTGTCGGCCTGCTGCCCGAAGGTGTACTTGTTGCCCACCACCTGGTCCTCGCTCAGGTTGGACGCGTCCCGGCCGATCTGGATGTTCTGGAAGGTGGCGTCACCGGAAAGGTCGGTGGAGTCCAGGATCAGGTTGGTGGCGTGCACCGGGGTGCCCTTGTTGCCGGCCCGGATCACCAGGTTGATCCCGACCAGGTTGACGCTCTGGCACAGGTTGGTGATCGTCGCGTCGCCGATCACCGAGGTCATCACCACGGCCTGGCCGTTGGAGCTCTTCAGCCAGGGGTTCTTGCTGTCCAGGGCGTTGTCGAGCCCGCCGAACTGCTCGAAGTTCTGTCCGTGCAGGTGGTCCGCGGTCACCACGAACGGCATGCCGGAGATCGCGAACTGGACGCCGAGCGCGCCCTGCGCGGTCGCCATCACGAGCCCGCCCGTGACGGCCAGCGCGGCTATCCCGGGTATCGCGGCACGGCGGTAGCGGACCTTGCCCTCCGCCTTGCCGGGTTTGGTCGCCATTCGGCTCCTTCCATTCCTGTCACCAGGCGTTCGTGAAAGGCCGGCGCGGTCGGAGGAGATCAACCAGCACCGGCACAGCTGGATGTGACATGGATCACCCGACACAGGGTGACTGGCCGGTAACATACTCTCAGGGTTTTGAATCGGTCAACCGTTCGGACGCTGATTCACTCACCGGCGACACCGGCATCGGCCTGCGTCGGGACACACGGCGCCACCGAACGGGGATGATCGGCGGACGCCGCCTTCGCCGCCTGCGCCGCGCTCTGCGGTCCGGCGAACGGCGCGACCACGAAGTAGACCAGCCCCGGCAGCAGTTCCGGCAGTTCGGCGATGCGGCCGCCGGCGATGTACCGGTACAGCGTCCCGTAGGCGCCGGAGACCACGCTGTTCACCACCTCCCCTCGGGGCACGCCGTCCGGGACCGACGGCGCCAGGGCGAAGAAGGACTCGAAGTCACGCAGCCGTTCGGCGCGCGCCTGCCGCCCGGCCGGGCCCACGGCGTCGATCTCGACGATCGCCGCGGTGGCGAACGCCGGGACGCTGCTGAGCACGTCGAGCAGGACGGCGAGCACCGAGCAGGTGGCCCGGGCCCAGGTCTCGATGTCGGCCTCGATGTCGGCCTCGGGGGCGTCGTCGGCCTCGTCGGCGCCGGCGTCGGTTCCGGCCGGCGGGCACGGCGCGTCGCAGTCGGCGGGCGCGTGCGCCGTCCCGACCGTCACGGCCGGCTGCCCCGTCTTGCCCGTCCTGCCCGCCTCAGCGGCCTGACGCGCCTCCGCGGCATCGTAGAAAGCCTGCCGCAGCATGGCGAACAGCACGTCGGTCCCGTGCCGGTAGGCGGCCAGGAAGGCCCCCTGTTTGCTTTCGAAGTGCTCGTAGAACGCCGGCCGCGTGACGCCGGAAGCCCGGCAGATGTCGCTCACCGAGGCGTTGGCGTATCCGCGTTCGGCGACGGTGCGCACCAGGCCGTCATAGAGCCGGTCCCGTTGCGTGGCCGCCACTTGCTCGCGCGGCACCCGGCTGGGCCCGCGTTTGATCGCCCGCTGCGGATCGCGCGGGGAGCGCGCGCCGGGCAGCGGGGCCAGAACGGTAGAAACACCCATCTTCTCCCCCGGGGACTTGACTGGCGAACCCTGCGGAGTTACAACTCCCACGAGTTTTGTTACCGGCCGGTATCAGTGTGTGATCCAGATTCGGATCACCAGCAGCGTTCTTCTGGGCTCAACAGGCGTCATCGCGACGCAGTCCCCGCACCATCTGACATCCCCGCTGACGAGGGAGCGTGAACATGGCTTTTCCCGGCCTGTTCCACCGGTTCCGAAAACGTACACTCTGCGCGATGGCTGCCGCCCTGGCGCTGGTCGCGGTCACCGCCTCACCGGCTTCCGCGGCCACCAGCCAGCCTTCAGGCCTGTATACGGGTATGGGCACTTGTCCCACCTCCAGTACCCAGATGCAGGATCCTAATCAGGCCATCGTGGGCTGCGTCGTGGCCACGATAGGCGGTGGCGGGTTCACCGTGGGTTCCACCCAGGTGAACTTCACCTCACCGATGACCGTCGCCTTCGGCGCCACCTGGGCCAAGGGCGGCCCGACCGTCACCTTCCCGGACAAGACCACGGCGACGCTGTTCTCCACGGTCGCACCGACCGACGGCGACGAGCTCCAGTCCAGTCCGCTGGACGTGCCGATCCCCGGCCTGTCCAACTTCTGGCCCGGGGTGACCAGTGCCATCGTCCTGATCGAGCCGGCCGGCCCGATCACGGACTTCGCCCCGCTGTCCGCCGGCGAGAACTACCCGCTGTTCCAGCTGCCGATCAAGCTGCATCTGCTGAACGCGTTCCTCGGCCTGGACTGCTACGTCGGCTCCGACAGCACGCCGATCATGCTGGATCCGACGTCCGGCACCACCAGCCCGCCGCCGCCGAACCAGCCGGTCAAGGGCAGCACCGGCGCCATCTCGATCAAGGCCGACCCGAACGGTTTCAAGTCCACGGTGGTCGGTTTCGCCGGCGCGACCATGGTCGACAACGCCCTGCCCGTCCCGGGCGCCAGCGGCTGCGGCCTGTTCGACTCCGCGGACTGGATCGTGAACCTGCTGTTCGGCCTGCCCTCGGCGGCCGGCCACAACGCGATCACCCTGTCCTCGGTCACCACCACGCTCGCCGTCGACTCCAGCGACAGCGACCTGACCAACGCCATCAACGCCAGCAGAAAGTGAATCCGTCATGCGTATCCGTACCCTCGCCCTGACCGCCTTCGCCGTCTCCGGCCTCGTCATCGGCGCGGCCGGCCAGGCCGGCGCCGCCACCGGCGGCGTGCTGACCGTCGGCAGCGCCGGCGGCACCAACGTCAACGTCGGCGACGTCCTGACCGGCCCGATCAGCAGCGACTTCCTGTTCACCACCAGCAGCGGCACCATCGACTGCAGCACCGGAGCGTTCTCGGCCAGCGCCACCGCCAACGGCTCGGCCCCCGGGACCGCCACCGAGAGCATCACCCAGCTGCACGCCGACCCGGCGAACTGCAGCTCGACGATCGGCGGCACCACCAGCGTGGTCAGCGTCGAGCTCAACGGCGACGCCACCGGCATCGTGACCGACGGCGCCAGCCCGACCCTGGCGGTCACCGGCCTGGACGAGCAGGTCACCCTGGGCACCATCCTGGGCGGCAACGTGACCTGTGACTACGGCAACAACGCCAGCGGCGACGCCGCGATCAACGGCAGCCTGACCAACGGCAACAACGGCATCAGCTTCGCCACCCAGAACGTCGCCCTGCTCAGCGGCTCCGGCCTGTGCCCGAGTTCCGGGACGTTCGCCGGGGCGGTGGGGCCGATCACCGACACCACGCAGAGCGCCGGGCTGGTCTTCGTCAACTAGCCTGACAACGGTTCGCAGAACCCAATACTCTGCAACCGCCCCACAAGCGGCAGGGGCCCGGTCGGGCTCCGGGCTCCTCCGCTTCCTCCGGCACGCCGGCTACCTGGTCCGATCCAGGTAGCGGCGGCCGGCCTCGACCAGCGAGGGCACCGCCGTGCCGGCCTTCTCGAAGCCCTCGCCCAGGGTCAGGCCGTGCTCGTGCCGGTAGTGGATGCCCTCCAGGATCACCGCGAGCTTGTAGTGACTGAAGGCTACGTACCAGTCCAGGTCGTCGACGATCAGCCCGGTCGCGGCCTGGTAGCGCTCGATGAGGTCGCGGCTGTTCAGGAAGCCCTCGTGGTTGGTCAGGCCGCCGCCGCTGGCGGTCAGGATGCCCTTCGGCGGGTGGCCCGGGTCCTCCCAGTAGGTCAGGAGCAGGCCGAGGTCGGCCAGCGGGTCGCCGAGGGTGGACATCTCCCAGTCGAAGACCGCGGCCACGCGGATTTCGGCGGTGTCGGCGCTACTACCGGCGCCGGCACCGTCGGCGTTGCCGCCGGCCCCGGCATCGTCAGTGCCGCCGGACAACCGCACCATCACGTTGTCCAGCCGGTAGTCGCCGTGCAGGATCGTCGAGCGCTGAGTCACCGGAACCGCCGCGCGCAGCCCGTCGCCGAGCTCGAACAGGCCCCTGATCTCACGGCTCTGTGACGCCGCGTACTGCCGGTCCCACCGGTCCAGCTGCCGGTGCAGGTACCCTTCCGGCCGACCGAAATCGGCCAGGCCGACCGCCGCCGGGTCCACGGCGTGCAGCGCGGCCAGCACGTCCACCAGGCTCTCGGCCGCCGACCGGCGCTGCGCCACGCTGAGCGCCGCGCACTGCGCCCGCGTCCGCAGCACCACGCCCTGGACCTTCTCCATCACGTAGAACGGCGCACCGATCACGTCCGGATCTTCGCAGAGCACGTATGCCCGCGCGACCGGCACGGTCCCGGCCAACGCCGAGATCACCCGGAACTCACGCCGCATGTCGTGCGCCGTGGGCAGCACGTGCCCCAGCGGCGGCCGGCGCAGCACCCAGGCACGGCCGTCGGCGTCGCGCAGTTCGTAGGTGAGATTGGAAAGACCGCCGGCGATCAGCTCGGCGGTCAACGGGGGCCGGGCCCCCAACTCCGGGGCCTTGGCGGCGAGGAAATCAGCGACGGCGGCCGGGTCGAGCCCGGCCAAGGCGGGCGCGGCGGGGTCAGTCACGCTTCGAAAGGTATGGCCTAACGATCCATCGCGGAAGAGGTCAAGATTGCGGACGGACCCCGGCATCCGCACCGACGCTGACAGGCGATGACCAAGGGCGGGATCTAGGCCGCGGAGCCGGCCCCCGAAGCCCGAGCCGCCGCCACCAGCGCCGCTGCGATCCGCTCGACGTCCTCCTCAGGCGTCACATAAGGCGGCATCACATACAGCAGCTTCCCGAAGGGCCGGATCCACACCCCCTCGTCCATCGCCGCCTTGGTCGCCGTCCGCATATCGGTCGGCTGCTCCATCTCGATCACGCCGATCGCGCCCAGCACCCGCACATCCGCCACGCCGGGCAGCTCCCGCGCCGGCTCCAGATGCGCGGTCAGCAGCTTCTCGATCCCGGCCACCTGCGCGCGCCACGTCCCGTCGAGCAGCAGCCCGGTGGAGGCGTAGGCGACCGCGCACGCCAGCGGGTTCGCCATGAACGTCGGTCCGTGCATCAGCACCGGGGCCTCGCCGCTGGAGATCCCGTGCGCGACGCCGGTGGTGCACAGCACCGCGGCCATCGTCAGGTAGCCGCCGGTCATGGCCTTGCCGACGGTCATGATGTCCGGGGCGAGGCCGGCGTGGTCGGCGGCGAACAGCTCGCCGGTGCGGCCGAAGCCGGTGGCGATCTCGTCGAAGACCAGGAGCAGGCCGTGTTCGTCGCAGATGGCGCGGAGCACCTTGAGGACTTCGGGGTCGTAGAAGTGCATGCCGCCGGCGCCCTGGACGACCGGTTCGACGATGATCGCGGCCAGCGTGTCGGCGTGCCGGGCGGCCAGATCCGCCAGGTGCGCGGCGTACTCCTCGGTGAGGGTGGCCGGCGGGCGGTCGGCGAAGACATGCCGGGGCAGGACGTCGGCCCACAGCTGGTGCATGCTGCCGGCCGGGTCGGTGACGGCCATCGCGCCGAAGGTGTCGCCGTGGTAGCCGCCGCGGACGGTCATCAGCCGGGTGCGGGCGGCGTGGCCCTGGGAGCGCTGGTATTGCAGGCACATCTTGATCGCGACCTCGACCGAGACCGAGCCGGAGTCGGCGAAGAAGACGTGCGCCAGCCCGGCCGGGGCCAGGGCGGTCAGCCGCTCGGCCAGGCGGACGGCCGGGGCGTGGGTGAGGCCGCCGAACATGACGTGCGCCATGGAGTCCAGCTGGTCGCGGGCCGCCTGGTCCAGGACCGGGTGCCGGTAGCCGTGGATCGCCGACCACCAGGAGGCCATGCCGTCGATGAGTTCGCGGCCGTCGGCCAGACGGATGCGGACGCCGTCGGCGCCGACCACCGGGAACGGCTCGACCGTGGAGGGCATCGGGGCGTAGGGGTGCCAGACCGTGTCCCGGTCCGCGCTCGCCAGTTCCGGGGTCCACTTATTCACGTCGCTCACCCCGGAATGAAACCACTTTCCCCCACCCGGCTCCCACCGCCGCCCGACATGGAGGCGCTGCGCGTCGCTGTTCAAACATCCGGGGGACAACTCAGCGCGCCTTCCGCCGTTCGGCTCATCGATCGGCATATATGAGGAGGAAGCGGCGCACATGTATCGGTATGCACCGCTCATCCGCCACGAACCTGAGGAAGACCAGAGTGCGCACCGGGACCCCGCGCCACCCCCGCCGGACCCTCGGCGTCGCCGCCGTCGCCACGTTGCTCGGCGGCGCTCTAGGCTCGGCCGCGGTGCCGGGCACCGCGAACGCCACCGTGCAACCGGTGGCCACGCCGATCCCCCTGACCAGCGTGCCGACCGACGGCGCCACGGGCATCCGGACCGAGGTCCCGGTGAGCGTGACGGCGCAGTCCGGGGAGCGGCTGGCCGACGTGACGCTGGCCGCCCCGGACGGCGCCGCGATCCCGGGATCGCTGAACCCCGACGGCACGGTGTGGACCGCCGACGACCATCTGCGCACCCACACCCACTACACGCTGACGGCGACCGGCGTCGCGGCCGACGGCACGCAGGTGACCCGGTCCTCGACCTTCACCACCTTCGCCCCGGGCGCCGAGGAGCAGCTGAAGTTCCAGACCACCGAGCCGCAGAACGGCGACACGGTCGGCGTCGGCATGCCGATCCTGGTCCAGTTCACGCACCCGGTGACCGACCGCGCCGCGGTGGAGAAGGCGCTGGTCGTGCAGACCACGCCGGCCCAGGCCGGGCACTGGAGTTGGCTGTCGGACTCCCGGCTGGACTGGCGCCCGGAGAGCTACTGGCAGCCCGGCACCAAAGTCCAGGTGTCGCTGAACCTGGACGGCGTGCCGGCCGGGGCCGGGAAGTACGGCGGCAACGACACCTCGTTCGGCTTCACCGTCGGCCGCAGGCAGGTGTCGGTGGTGGACCTGTCCAAGCACGAGATGACGGTCTACCAGAACGGCAGCGCGATCCGCTCGATGCCGGTGACCGGCGGCATGCCCGGTGACGACACCTGGGGCGGGACCATGGCGGTCATCGACAAGAACGCGTCGATGACGATGACGTCGCAGTCGGTCGGCTTCGGCGACGCCTACGACATCCCGAACGTGCGCTACGCGATCCACCTGACGTATTCGGGCACCTACATCCACGCCGCGCCGTGGTCGGTCGGGTCTCAGGGCTATGCGAACGTCAGCCACGGCTGCGTGGGCCTGTCGCTGGACCGGGCGGCCTGGATGTTCCAGAACACCATCCCCGGGGACCTGGTGCAGGTGGAGAACTCGCCGAAGACGGTCGCCCCGGGCAACGGGTACGGGGACTGGCAGGAGAACTGGAACCAGTGGCTCAGCGGGAGCGCGGTGAAGTCTTAGGACTTCGCCGCGGCCCCGCGGGGGTCGCGGGGCTGCGGGGTCGCAAGATCGCACGGCCGCAAGGTCGCACGGCCGCAGGGTCGCCCGTCCGGCCGGGCTCCGCTTGACCTGGAGTCAACTCCAGGTCGTAGCGTCCCGGCCATGACGATGAACTACCGCGTCCTCGGTGCCACCGGCATCGAAGTGAGCACCTACGCCCTCGGCGCCATGATGTTCGGCCAGATCGGCAACCCCGACCACGCCGACGGCGAGCGGATCATCCACGCCGCCCTGGATGCCGGCATCAACTTCGTGGACACCGCGGACATGTACTCCGCCGGGGAGTCCGAAGAGATCGTCGGCAAGGCCCTGAAGGGCCGCCGCGACGACATCGTGCTGGCCACCAAGGTCCACTTCTCGCTCGACGACCAGCGCAACCACGGCGGCAACTCCCGGCGCTACATCACCCGCGCCGTCGAGGACAGCCTGCGGCGTCTCCAGACGGACTGGATCGACCTGTACCAGGTCCACCGCCCGGACCCGACGACGGACATCGAGGAGACCCTGGGCGTCCTGACCGACCTGGTCCGGGCCGGCAAGATCCGGAACTTCGGCTGCTCCACGTTCCCGGCCGAGCAGATCGTCGAGGCCTGGCACGTGGCCGAACGCCGCGGCCTGATGAAATTCCGCACCGAGCAGCCGCCCTACTCGATCCTCACGCGGAACATCGAGCAAGCGGTCCTGCCCACCGCCCAGCGGCTGAACATGGGCGTCCTCACCTGGAGCCCGCTGGCCTGGGGCTTCCTGAGCGGCAAGTTCCGCCGCGGCCAGGACGTGGACTACAGCGTCGGCCGCGCGGCCCTGCGTTCCGACCGCTTCGACCCCTCGCTGCCGGCCAACGCCGCGAAGTACGACGCGGTCGAGGAGCTGTTCAAGCTCGCCGAAGAGGCCGGCGTCACCCTGCCGCAGCTGGCGACCGCCTTCCCGCTGGCGCACCCGGGCGTGACCTCGGTGATCATCGGCCCCCGCACGATGGAACAGCTGGAATCCTCCCTGGCCGGCCAGGAACTGACCCTGGACGACGCGATCCTGGACCGCATCGACGAGATCGTGCCGCCCGGCACCGACCTGGCGTGGGTGGCGGAGGGCGGCGGCTGGCTGCCGCCGGCGCTGAGCCAGCCGCGACTGCGGCGGCGGGCGGCGGACGATCGGGCGGCGGCTTCGGCGGCTTCGGCTGATGACGAGGCTTCAGCTGATGGCGAGGAGGGTGCGGGGGACGACGCGGGGAAGTGAGGGGCGCGGCCTGGATGCGGGGCGCGGCCCGGATGTGAGGCGCGGCCTGGATGTGGCGCGGGGGTGCGACTCCGGTGCAGCAGCGCGCGGCGCGGGTTCGGGGCGCGGCTTGAGTCCCGGGGCGCGGCTCAAGTCCGGCGCACAACCGACGTGCCCCGGCTCGCGCGAAGGGCGGGTGCGGGGCAGCGCGGCGATAATCGGCACATGATCGAATCCGTCGCGAATGTCCCCACCGAGCGCCCCGAGCGCTACCTGAAGCAGCTCCTGGCGCACCTGGGCCGCGAGGTCGACGCCGAGCAGGCGGAGGACGGCCGCTCCGGCGCCCTGACCTTCTGCTCGGGCAATTGCACCCTGACGGCGCAATCCGGCGCCCTGTACATGAAGGCGCAGGCCGACGACATCGAACGCCTCGCCGCGGTCGAGAACGTCGTGGCGCGGCATCTGGTCCGCTTCGGGGAGAAGGACGAGTTGGTGGTGGAGTGGTCGGCGGCCGCGCAGGTGTAGCCGATTGCGGCGACGGCAGTCAGCACTCCCCGGTCAGCGCTCCCGGCCGGCACGCGTGCGGCGCACCAGATCCCGCGCCGCGCCGTGCCAGGCGGGGTAGCCGAACCGGAAGCCCGCGTCCGGGAGTCGGCCGGGGATGACTCGGCGGCTCTTGAGCAGCAACTCGGTGTCGGAGCGCAGTGCGAACGCGCCGATCGCGGCCATCTGCTTAGTCGCCGGGAGTCCGATCGGCATGCCCCACGCTTGCCGAAGCGCGCGCATAAAGCTGCGCTGAGGCAGCGGTCCGGGAGCGGCCAGATTGACGGCGCCGCTGAGCTCGGGGTGGGCGATCAGGAAGTTCAGGGCGGCCACGAAGTCCTGGTCGTGGATCCACGACACGTACTGCCGTCCGCCGGCGACGGAGCCGCCAAGCCCGAGGCGTGCCAGCCAGGACAGGTAGTCGAAGATGCCGGCGTGCGACGGGCTCATCACCATCGCCGAGCGGAGCGCGACCTTGCGGGTGTGCGGGGTGTCGGCCTCGGCTTGTTCGCGTTCCCAGTTCTTGGCGATCTCGACGCTGTAGGCCCAGTACGCCGGCACCCCCGCCTCGCCGCCGCCGATGACACCGCGCTCGTCGTGCGGCGGGCCGAAGGTGTGGGCGTAGATCGTGGCGGTGCTGGCCTGGAGCCAGAGGCGCGGGGGCTGCTCGGCACGGCTTATCGCCTGGCCGACCACGCGGGCCGACCGGACCCGCGAGTCCATCATCTCCCGCAGGTTCGCCCGCGTGTAGCGGCAGCTGACGCTGCGGCCGGCCAGGTTCACGACGACATCGCACCCGTCGATCTCCCCCGCCCACGCCCCCAGCGTCCGCCCGTCCCAACGCACCTCGTTAGCC
>NZ_JAAFZA010000004.1 GCF_015356865.1 Catenulispora pinisilvae | reverse complement strand
GTTCGGGGGTGGGTGTCGGAGGGTTCAAGCGCGGATGGTTTGACCAGCGTTGCAGAGCTCTGTTTTGATCGGTCAAGGGTTCGATCGAAATCGACTGATCCCCAAAGCACAGTGTTGACTGCCAGAAACGGGGTCTGGCCAGGAGACCAGGGGTCGACGGGCCGACCCTGCGTGTCATGGCGCAGCCTGCTTCGGCGTTTGTCCGAGCGAATGAGGTTTGCCGTGTTCAAGCCCGATGCTGTGAATCGCCCTCGGTCCTGTACCGTCGCGGTGGCGGAGCCCAATGACGTAGTCCGGCTGGGGTTGGCGGCGATGCTCTGGGCGTTGGAGTCGGTCACCGAGGTGGTGGCGTTGGCTTCGGCCGGCGACGGTGCCGAGGAGTTGAGCTCCACGAGTGCTGATGTGGTGCTGGCGTCCTGTTCTCTGGAGTCGGAGGTCCTGGACGACATTCAGCGGTGGGCCGGTGCGCGGGGCGCCAAGGTTCTGCTGGTCATCAGCAGTGCGGATGATCCGCGGTTGCCGGAGTTCGCGCGGCGGGCCGCTGATGGGCTCGTGCTGTTGGAGGGCCTGACCGTCGAACATCTCGGCGGTGCGTTGGCGACGTTGGGGCGCGGTGGGCAGGTGGCGGTTCCGGCCCGGCTGGTGCGGCAGCTGATCTTCGGTTCGCAGTCGCAACGGCGTGCCGACTTCTGGCATCGCAATCTGTTGACCCAGCGCGAGACGGACATTTTGCAGCTGCTCTCGCAGGGCTTCAGCAACAAGCAGATAGCTCCGAGGATCGGCATCTCCGAGCACGGGGTGAAGCGGCACGTGGGCAACATCCTGGCCAAACTCAACTGCTCCAACCGGACCGAGGCCGTGTCCTACGCCCTGCGGCAGAACCTGCTCACCGCCGCGCCCGCGGCGGGCTGACCGGTGGTGGGGACGGCCGTCGGGGATCCGGCGGCGCCGACCGGGGTCGGCCCCGACCGCCGTCGCGACTTCCGCACGTACTGGCTCGGCCAGAGCGTGAGCGTGGTGGGGGACCAGGTGGCGGCGTTCGTGCTGCCGACCATCGCGATCACCGGGTTCGGCGCCTCGGCGTTGCAGGTCGGCATCCTGAACACCGTCAACACCGGTGCCTATACGTTGCTGGGCCTGTTCGTCGGGGTGTTCATGGACCGGACCCGGCGGCGGCCGGTGATGATCGTCTCCGATCTGGTCCGGGCCGCGGCCTTCGGTGCCGTCCCGCTGCTGTCCGCGACCGGGCACCTGGGCATGGGCGTGCTCTATGTGATCGCCGCGATAGCCGGGGTGTTCGCGGTGTTCTTCAACGTCGCGAGCCAGTCGCACCTGCCGGCGCTGGTCGGCTCGGACTTCTTGGGTACCGCGAACGCGCGCATGGAGATCTCCAACACGCTGAGCCTGGTCATCGGGCCGACGCTCGGCGGCCTGCTGATCCAGTGGTGGGGCGGGCCGACGGCGATGTCCGTGAACGCGGTGTCGTTCCTGTTCTCCGTGGCCGGCGTCGTGCTGCTGCGGGCGCCGGAGCCGCCGCCGGCGGCCAGGGCGGCGAGCCCGGTCTGGCACGATCTGCGCGAGGGCGTGTCAGTGCTCTGGCAGCACCCGGTGCTGCGCCGCACGACGATCGCCTCGGCCGCGCGCAACTTCGGCAACACCGCCGTCAACACCGTGCTGCTGCTGTTCGCCTACCGGGCGTTGAAGCTCTCCAGCGGCGTCGCGGGGCTGCTGTTCGCCTCGGGAACGGTCGCGGCGGTGCTCGGTGCCTGGGCGGTGTCCTGGCTGCGGCGCCGGCTGGGCACCGGGGCGACGTTGCTGGCGGCCAACGGCGCCGGCGCGGTGTGGGTGCTGGCCCCGTTGGCGCTGGTGGTCCCGGCGCTGCCGCTGCTGATTCTGCTGCGGGTGGTGTCCTCGTTCTCGCTGCCGTTGTGGAACTCGATCGTGGTGACCCTGCGGCAGGGCGCGGTCCCGGCGAACCTGCTGGGCCGGGTCAACGCCACGGCCGGGACGCTGAACTTCTCGGCGGTGCCGGTGGGCGCGCTGGCCGCGGGGCTCGGGGCCCAGGCCGGGTCGGCCGCGTTGGGGACCCGGACCGGGCTGGCGCTGACCATGATGGCCGCGGGGATCTGCTCGGCCGCCGGAACCGCCGGTCTGCTGAGCCGGGAGGTCAGGACCCTGTCTTGAGGACCGCGTCGAGCGCGGCGCCGAGTTCGGCGTGCCGGAACTCGAATCCGGCCGCCGTCAGTACCTCCGGGACGGCGCGCTGCCCGGTGTAGTAACCGTCGGCGTACTCCCCGAGTGCGGCCCGCAGCACCGGCCGGGGCAGGGTCCAGAGCGCGGGGCGGCCGAGCGCGCGGCCGAGTGCGGCGGCGAATTCGCGTTGCGGACGCGGATCGGGCGCGGTCACGTTGACCGGTCCGCTGACCCCGTCGGCCGTCATCAGGAACCGTACGGCCGCGGCCGCGTCCGCCATGGTGATCCACGGCAGGTACTGGTCGCCCCGCCCGAGGCGGCCGCCGAGGAAGGCGCGGAAGGCCGGTGCCTGCGCTTTGACCACACCGCTGTTCCGGCCCAGCACGGTGCCGAAGCGCAGGAGCAGCAGCCGCGTGTCCGGAGCCGCCGCCTCGGCGGCGGCCTCCCAGTCCCGGCACAACTCGGCGTGGAAGCCGGTGCCGACCGGATCGCCCTCGCTGACTTGGCGATCCTGCGTGTCGCCGTAGTAGGCGGTCTCCGAACCGTTCAGCAGCAACGGCACCCCGCAGTCGCGGACCGCGGTCGCCAGCGTGTCCGCGGCGACGACGCGGCTGTCCCGGATCTTCTGCTTCTGCGCGGCGTTCCAGCGCTTTCCGGCCAGACCGGTGCTGTAGAGGTTCACCACCGCGTCGAGTCCGCTCAGGGCGCCTGCCGGGATCCGGCCGTAGGACGGGTCCCAGCCGATCTCGTCCAGCCCCCGGGACTCGCCGCGGACCAGGCGGAACACCGTGTGTCCGCTGTCGCCCAACTCACGGACGATCGCGGAGCCCAGCGCACCCGAGGCGCCGGCGACAGCTATCTTCATGGGGTTCTCCGTAACGTTGTTCGTGCGGGAGTCAGGCGGAGGCGAGGTCGGCGGCGGTCTTCGCGGCGATGTCGATGGTGGCGGGATCGCGGACCTGCGCCGCGGCCACCGTCTGGTCCGGTCGGACCGGCGCGGTGGCGGCGAGCCGGCGCCTACCGCCGCCGGTTATGTTGAGCAGCACCGGGGCGTCGGGGGCGACCAGCCCGGACTTCGCGGCCTGGGCCAGCGCGGCCACCGCGACCCCGGCCGCGGGCTCGATGTCGATCCCTTCGGTCTGCTCGAACAGGGCCATCGCGCGGCGGGCCTGGTCGTTTCCGGCGGTGAGTACGGTCCCGCCGCAGTCCAGGAGGGCCTCCCGCACTCCGCCGGGCGTCGCGAAAGGCGGACGGCTGTTCGTCAGCTCCGGGGCCAGGACGGAGTGCGGGTCGGCGGTCGGTCCGGGCCGGCCGTACCAGGCTTCGTGGATCGGCGCGTAGGGGGCGTTCTGGCACAGCAGGAGCTCGGGGAGCGGGTCCGGACAGCCGGTGGCGCGTAGCCTCCTGGCGCCTTCGTACGCCGCGATGGCGCCGGCCCCGCTGCCCACCGCCTGCACGTAGTACGCGGGCAGGCGTCCGGCCGCTTCGAACGCGGCGAACAGGCAGGTGGCCAGTCCGTCCCGGCGGCCGACGTTGCGGATCCCCCCTTCGGCCTGGAAGCCGGGCGCCGCCGCGACCGCCTCGGCCAGGGCGATGGCGTCGTCGTAGGTCCCCGATTCCACCGCGACGACGCGCACGCAGGCTTCGCGCCTGGCCATGGCCAGGCGGGGCAGAGCGTATTCGGGCACGATGATCAGACAGCTGATGCCGTGCCGTGAGCAGGCTTCGGCGAACGCCGCCGCGGTGTTGCCCGCGGAAGCCAGGACCAGGATCGGCGGGTCGTCCGGGAGCCGGCCGAGGACCACGCTCGCCTCCAGGTCCTTGAACGTCCCGGTGGGCAGTTGCGCGCCGCGTTCCGGCCAGTAGCCGCCGAAGACCACCCACAGGTCTCGCAGGCCGAGGGCTCGGCCGAGGTGCTTCGCCTGGTAGGCGACGGGGGCCGGGGAGTCCGGAACCGTCCGGACGACCGGAAGCCAGCCGTCGAACCGGAACACGCCGTCCCTATCGAACACGCCGTCCCTATCGAACACGCCGTCCCGACCCGCGCCGACGGCGAAGCCCGAAGCCTCGTACTCCGTACGCAGCAAGGCCGGGCCGTGGGGCCCGTCGCAGGTCAGCCGCAGCCCGTCGTCCTCGTAGACCGCCCCGCACCCGCTACAGACCAGCCGGTACCCGCGCTGCTTCTCCACCCCGTGAGCCCTCTCCCCAAGTTGCCGGTCAGTCCAGGCGAACAGCGATGTACTGCGTCGCGGCACCGGCCGCGGCGAGGAACAACAGTCCGGCGGCCGCGTAGCCGACGAACCCGATGCCGGCGCTCGGATGGCCGCCGGTCATGGCGTGCAGCATCGGGTACACCGGAGGCAGCGGCTTGGCCAGGATCACTCCCAGCACCAGCGCCAGCCCGACCAGCACCGAGGCCCCCGGCCGGCCGATCACCAGCCGCGAGCACAGCATTCCCAGCCCGATGCCGACCGCCGCGCAGGTGAGCTGCGCGGCGGCACCGAGCAGTACCGAGCGCGCCGACACCGTGTGCGAGCCCGACACGACCGGGTAGCTCAGGCCGATCACGACCATCCCGACGCAGAAAGTGGCCGAGACGGCGACGGCGGCGGCGAGCGGGCCGCGCGAGTTCCCGGCGTTCACCACGACGATCGTCCGGCCGACCGGTTCCTCGATGTTGACCACGGCCGCGGTCAGCCAGGTCGCACAGGCCAGCACCGACACGGCGGCCGCGGCGTAGACCCCGAGCAGCGGGCCGCTGTCGCTGCTGGTGAGGATGGCGAGCAGGGCCAGGAAGAAGACCATCGGCGCCACGTAGCGCTGGGAGTGCAAGACGGTCGAGAGGGTGTAGCGGTACAGCGCCTTCATCGCTGGCCGCCGATCGGGTTCGCCGGGCCGCCAACGCTGCCGACGCCATTCCCGCTGCCGACGCCGCCAACACCACCGCTGACGCCGCTGACGCCACCGAGGCCGTTCGCACCGGCCGCGACACCACCGAGGAGGTTCGGCGGCACGGCGGCGTCGTTGTGCCGCACTCCGTCGACGGTCCATCCGCCCTGCAACGCGGTCAGCAGCAAGGCATCGCACCGGTCCCGGTCCACGCGGACCCGGACCAGATCCCCGGTGGCCTCCAGCGAGCGCATCCCGGCCAGCCCGCGCAGATCAGTGGCCTGCGGTCGCGTCGCCCGCAGCAGGACTTCCGACGCCGTGTCGTGCACCCGCGCCGGGAGGGCCTGCCGGGACAGCCGTCCGGCCTCGATCCGGTAGACCTCGGTCGCGAGCCCGCCGGTGACCGCCTCCCGGTGGTCGGTGAACACCACGGCGCCGCCGGCGCGTGCCGTGTCCACGATGATCTGGGCCAGTACCCCGTGCGCGGAGGCGTCCAGCCCCGACCACGGTTCGTCCAGGATGAGCAGGCGTGGCGGCATCAGCAGGGCTTGGGCCAGGGCGACTTTCTGGGCGTTGCCCTTGGACAGCTCGCGGATCGGGGTCTTGGGACCGCCGACCAGGTCCAGCCGGGTCAGCAGTTCGGTCGCCCGCTCGGCCGAGCGGGCCGTACTGAGACCCTTGATACGGCCCATGTGCGCCAGGTACGCCTCGGCGGACAGCCGGGTGTTCGTGGGGAACCGGTCCGGGACATAGCCGATGACGCCCGGGTCGCCGGTACGGGTGCCGGAGGTGGGCCGGCTCACCCCGGCCAGAACCCGCAGAAGCGTCGACTTGCCTGAGCCGTTGCCGCCGGTGACGGCCTGCACCATGCCCGGCGCGGTGGCGAAGTCGACGTCGACCAGGACCGGCCGGCCGGGCCGATAGCGTTTGCTCACAGACTGGAGAGTCAGCACCGGGGAGGTTCCTTCTGTATCGAGGTATAGGAGTCGAGCCCCGTTATTGTCTGTTCCAGATGCCTGCTATCGGTATCAATACGCTTGGATTCAGCCTTTTCGGTGGTCGTCGCGAACAAGGCGGCCAGTCGGTCGAGTCCGTCCTCGATGCGTTCCGGGGTGAGCACGCTGCAGGACAGCCGGATCGCCCGCGCCGCGCCGGGTCCGGAGGCGAAGTGCCGCATCGGCGTCCACAGCACGCCGAACTCCCGCGCGGAGCGTTCCAGCAGCGCGTCGTCGGCGTCGAAGGGCACGGACAGCACCAGGAAGAAGCCGCCGTGCGGCCGGTTCCAGGAAATGCCGGAGCCGGCCGGGAACCGCTCGGCCAGAGCGTCCAGCAGCGCCGTCATGTTGCGCCGGTAGACCGCGATCTCCCGCTCGTTGGCCTGGACCAGGCTGCATCCGTGGGTCAGCAGCTTGCCCGCGACCACCGCCTGGGCGATCGGCGAGGTGTTCACGGTGAGCATGCTCTTGATCTTCGCCAGCTCGTCGGCCAGGAGTCCGCCGCCGGCCGTCTCCTGGTCCGCGACCAGGTACCCGACCCGGGCGCCCGGCATCCCGGTCTTGGCGAAGGAACCGAGGTAGACGACCCGCCGCCCGGTGTCGATCGACTTCAGCGTCGGCGGCCGCTCGTCCCCGGCGGAGAACAGCCCGTAGGGGTTGTCTTCGAGGATCAGGAAGTCTTCGGCCTCGGCCAGCTTCAGCAGGGCGTGCCGGTCGGCGGTCGACAGGCTGATGCCCGAGGGGTTCGAATGGTCGGCCACGATGTAGCAGGCGCGCGGGCGACGGCCCTCGGCCTTGAGCCGGCGGATCGCCTCGGCCAGGGCGGGCAGGTCCACGCCGGCCGGACCGCCGGGCACGGCCACGGTCGGCAGGTCGGCCAGCCGCGCCGCGCCGACGATGCCGACATAGGCCGGTGCCACGGTCAGTAGGACGTCCCGTTCGTCGGCGCGCAGGGCGCGGAGCACGAGGAACATCGCTTCCTGACATCCCACGGTGACGACGATCGACTCCGGCGCGGCCTGGATCCCCTCGTCGATCGCCAGGTGCTTGGCGACCAGGTCGTCGATGACGCCCTTGGTGCGGCCGTACTGGAACAGGATCCGGCAGACCTGCTCGTCGGTGAGTCCCTTCTCCTGCCGGAGGTAGTTCTCGAACCGCTCCAGGTACTCGTGGATGAGCCGGGTGTCGAAGAACTCTTCGTAAGGCCGTCCGGGCGCGAAGGAGACGGCGTCGGGATAGCGGTTCGCTATCTCGTTGAGGAAGTTCATCGAGTCCAGCGCCGGATCGGACAGCGAGGCATGCAGGTCCGTCACCTTGATGGCCGCGGTGGTCACACCGATCCCCTCCAGATGGTCAGCGTCCGTGCCGCCGCCGGGTCCGGACAGCCGGCCAGGCCCAGCGCCTCGGCGAATTCCTGGTGGAACAGACCGAGGACGCGGTCCGCTCCGGTCTCGCCGTCGGCGGCCAGGCCCCACAGCGCCGGCCGGCCGATCAGCACCGCGTCGGCGCCGAGTGTCAGGGCCCGCATGATGTCCAGGCCACTGCGTATCCCGCTGTCGAAAAGGACAGCGCCGCGGTCGCCGACCGCTTCGCGCACTGCCGCTACCGCGTCGGCCGAGGCGATCGCGCCGTCCAGCTGACGCCCGCCGTGGTTGGAGACCACGACCGCGTCGGCTCCGCGACTGATTGCCTGTGCGGCGTCCCGCGGATCCAGAATCCCCTTGACAATCAATGGAATCGAGACGGCCCGTCGCAGCTCGGTCAGGTCCGTCCAGGTGAAGGCCGCGAAGGTGGCGGCGGTGTGCGCGGCCACCGCGGAGTCGCCGACGACCGCCTGCCGCGCGCCGGTGGCCGCGCTGGAATCCGTGAAGTTGGCGGCGCTGATGTGAGCCGGGACTGTGAACTCGTTGCGCACGTCCCGCAGCCGCCGCGCCATCCACGGCACGTCGACCGTCACTATCAGCGCCGCGCATCCGGCGTCCTCGGCCCGGCGGACCAGGTTCCGCGACTGCTCCCGGTCGCGCAGCGGATAGAGCTGGAACCACGTGCTGCCGCCGACCTCGGCGATCTGCTCCAGCGGGGTGCTGCTCATGGTCGAGATCGTGAACGGGATCCCGGCGCGCTTCGCGGCCCGGGCCAGGGCGAGCTCGCCGTCGGGATGGACGAGCCGCTGGTAGGCGATGGGCGCGATCGCCGCGGGCATCGCGGCCCGGACGCCGAACAGGTCGGTCCCGGTGTGCCGCCCGCTGAGGTCGCCCATCGCACGCGGCACGAGGGCGACGCGGTCCAGGGCGGCGCGGTTCGCGGCCAGGGTGGTCTCGGCGCCGCTGCCGCCCGCGACGAAGTCCCACACCTCGCCGGGCACCCGCGCACGGGCGATCCGCTCGAATTCGACCACCGAGTGGGCGTCGGGCCCGGGTGCCATCTGCATCAGGACCCTGACTGCTCCAGCTCGACCGCCTCATACAGGGCCTTGATGTTGTTCGACCCGAACAGCCGGGCCCCGGCCCGTTCGATGACCTCGAAGAAGAGCGTGCGCCGCGGGTGGGTGGAGCGGGTGAACAGCTGGAACAGCTCGCCGCCGTGGTCCTCGTCGACCAGGATGCCGGCCGCGCGCAGTTCCGCGATCGGGTGGCCGGCCGGCACGAACCGGTTCGGCAGCAGGTCGTAGTAGGTGCCGGGGGTCTTCAGGAACTCCACCCCGAGGTGCCGCATCGATTCGACCGCGTGGACGATGTCGTCGGTCGCGAACGCGATGTGCTGCACGCCCGCGCCGCCGTGGTCCTTGATGAACTGGTCGATCTGCCCGGGCGCGCAGTTCACGTCGGGCTCCAGGATCGTGAAGGTGACGCTGCCGGATCGGCTCTGCACCACCTTGGAGTCCATGGCCTGCGAACCGACGATGATCCGCTCCTCGAAGGTCTGCTGGAAGCCCAGGGCGGTGGTGTAGAAGTCGATCGTCTGGTCCAGCGACCGGTTCGGGACGCAGACGGCGAAGTGGTCCATCGTGTGCAGTCCCGGCGCGTTGTCCGGTTCGGGGGCGGCCGCGCCCGGTGCCCCGGGTATCGGGCTGAAGCCGGGTGGCAGGACCGCGTCCGTTGTGGGTTCGCCGTACAGGAACGTGTGGGTGACGTCGCCGAACGCCCGGATCGTGGCCGTGCGCACCCCGTCGGGGCCGTCGTGGGGCTCGGCCACCGCCGGGGCGCCGGCCGCCACCGCCGAGGCGAAGACCGCGTCCACGTCGGCGGTCCGCATGGCTATGTCGGCGACGCCGGGGCCGTGTGAGAGCACGTACGCGGTGCAGGGATGGTCGTCGGTCAGGGCCTCGGTGAGCACCACCACCGCGCGCCCGCCGATCAGCGCCACGCTGCGGAAGCCCTGCCCGGCGGAGCCCGCGACGCCGGCCGGCCGCAGGCCGTACCGGTCGGTGAAGACGTCGCGCCAGGCGTCCAGATCCTCGACGTGGAGCTCGACATGGGCCAGGTCTAGGTCGGTGCCGACCGGTGCTTGCGTGTGCATGGCTCCCCGTTTCGCTTCGCAGAACGATCGCCTTTCACTATCGCAACGGTCGCCGCGTCGGCGATGCCCGAACGGGGTGCCCGTTCGGGTAGCCGAACGGGCACCCCGAACGGCGCTCCGCCCCGGCCGCCGCCGCACCTAGCATCCGAAGTGATCGAGAACGACCACGGGGAGGTCCACACACATGTCCGCGACCACCATCGCCTTTCGCGACATGCTCAAGTCGAAGATCCACCGGGCCACGGTGACCCAGTCCGACCTGCACTACGTGGGCTCCATCACCATCGACGCCACGCTCATGACCGCCGCCGACCTGCTCCCCGGCGAGAAGGTCGACGTCGTCGACATCGACAACGGCAACCGGTTCTCGACCTACGTGATCGAAGGTCCCGCCGACAGCGGCGTGATCGGGGTCAACGGCGCCGCGGCCCGCCTGGTGGCCCCCGGCGACCTGGTGATCGTCATCTCCTACTCGGCGGTGGCCGAGGAGCACGCCCGCTCCTTCCAGCCGCGCATCGTCTTCGTCGACGCCGCGAACCGCATCGCGGCCCAGGGTTCGGACCCCGCGGCGGCACCGGCCGGCTCCGGCCTGCTCCGGGGCGACACCGCACGGGTCTGATCCACCTCCGCACGTTTTTCGCGCCCTCGGGGCGTCCTGGTTCCCGGTTCCGTTCTTGGAGACACCCACCATGGATTTCGAAGCTCTCACCACCCTGCCCGCCGCCGAGCGGATCACCGAGGTGTTCGCCTACTTCGCCGACCGGCGCGCCCACGAGGCGGCCGGACCGAGCAGCCAGCCGAACGTCTGGGAGGTCTTCCGCTATGAGGAGTCGATGGCGGTCCTGTCCGACTACCAGACCTTCACCAGCGACAAGACCGCGCTGATCCCCGAGGACCAGAAGCGGCTCGCGCAAGCCGCCCGCGGCAACTTCATCGGCGTCGACCCGCCGCTGCACACCCAGATGCGGGCCCTGGTCAACAAGGCGTTCACGCCCAGCACGATCGCCAAGCTGGAGCCGCGCATCCACGACCTGTCCGAGAACCTGCTCGACGAGGTCTTCGGCGCGGCCGAGCCGGGCGGCCAGGCCGGTTTCGACCTGGCCCAGGACTACGCCAGCCAGCTGAGCGCCTCGGTCATCGCCGAGCTGTTCGGCATCCCGCAGGCCGACCACAAGGTGTTCTGGACCTGGTCGGACGGCCTGATCGGGTCCCGGCCGTTCGGCGAGCTGGGCACGGTCGACGAGGAGGCGATGCGCAAGATCGGCGAGCTGCTGGAGGAGGCCAGCCGCTATCTGCTGGCGCACGTCGCCGAGCGCCGCGCCGACCCGCGCGAAGACCTGACCAGCACGCTGGCCGGCGTCGAGATCGACGGCAGGAAGCTCCAGGACGACGAGATCTTCGGCATCATCGCCATGTTCCTGATCGCCGGCCACATGTCCACCTCGCTGCTGATCGGCAACACCGTGATGTGCCTGGCCGAGCACCCCGAGGCCATGGCCGAGGTGCGCGCCGACCCCGGTCTGCTGCCGGCGGCGATCGAGGAGGTGCTGCGCTGGCGCCCGGCCCTGATCCGCGACCAGCGGGTGGCCCGGGTCGACACGGTCCTGGGCGGCACCCCGATCCCCAAGGGCGGCAACGTCTGTGTCTGGCTGGCCTCGGCCAACCGCGACGAGCAGGTGTTCGCCGACGGCGCGCGCTTCGACATCCACCGCGACCCCAACCCGCACCGCGCGTTCGGCAAGGGCATCCACTTCTGCCTCGGCGCGCCGCTGGCCCGGCTGGAGTCCCGGATCGCGGTCGAGGGCCTGCTGCGCCGCACCTCCGACATCACGCCGCGCGACGGCGTCGCGCTGCACTCCTCGGTCGGCCTCATCGGCCCGGTCCGGCTGCCGGTATCGGCGACTCTGGCAGAACGCTGATGCGGGTCCTGGCCACCGCCGCGCCGGGCTCGGGGCTCTTCCTGCCGACGGTCCCGCTGGCCTGGGCTCTGCGCGCGGCCGGGCACGAGGTCCTGATGGTGAACACCGGCGCCACCTCGAACGCCGTGGCGGCCAGCGGTTTCTCGACCGTCGACGCGGCCCCGGGCGTCGACGTCCACGCCGAGTTCCTGGCCGCCAGCCAGGCGGTCCTGGCCGCCACCGACGGCTCCCGGCCCCAGCGCTCGGGCATGGGGATGTTCGGCGAGGCGATGGCCGACGGACTCCTTCGCGCCGCGGAGCAGTTCCGTCCCGACCTCGTGGTGTCCACCCTCGAACAGGGCGCGGGGGAGTTGGTGGCGGCCAGGTACGCGATCCCGTATGTGGAACAGAGCGTGCGGCTGGCCTGGGCCGGACCGGACGAGCAGGCGGCGAAGTATCGCGCCGCGGTCGCGGAGTACCTGGTGCCGACCCGGGAACGGCTGGGTATCTCAGCGCCCTACGCCGAACCCACCGCCTGCCTCGACATCCGGCCGGCGAGCCTGGGCGGCCACGACTCCAAGACCGAGTGGCCGCTGCGTTACGTCCCTTACAACGAGGGCCGGGTGCTTCCCGACTGGGTGCTCGACCGTCCGGACCGGCCGCGGGTGTGCGTGACGATGGGCAGCGTGCTGGGCAGCCTCCCGGCGGGCTCGGAGCTGAAGCAGCTCTATGTGGCCGTGGTCCGGGAGATCCTGCTGGAGCTCGCGGGCCTGGGCGTCGAGACCGTCGTGGCCATGGGCGAATCCGATCTCGAAGGCGTCGGCGAGCTGCCCGAGTCGGTGCGGATCGCGGGCTGGACGCCGCTGAGCGCGCTGTTGCCCACCTGCTCGGCGATCGTCCACCACGGCGGCGCCGGCACCTCGCTGACCGCGCTGGCCCTCGGCGTGCCCCAGGTGGTGCTGCCGCAGGGCGCCGACCAGCCGGCCAACGCCGCCGTGCTGGCCGAGCGCGGGCTCGCAGTTCTAGTCCGGCCGGAGACGATCAGCGCGGCGGCGGTGCGCGACGGCCTGTCGCGGGTGCTCGACGAGCCCGGGTTCGGCTCCGCCGCCGAGGCGGTGCGCGCCGAGATCCACGCGATGCCCAGCCCCGCCGACGTCGCCGGAAACCTGGCCGCCCTGGTCGGCTGAGGCTCCCCGCGCCGGCCCCGTTGGCGAAGTCCCGTTGTGGAAGTCCCGACCCACGAAGGTGAGAGAACCGCGATGACCATCACGACGACCCCGGTCCCCCTCGCTGCGGCCCAGGCCGGGATGTGGTTCGCCCAGCAGCTGGACCGGGCGAACCCCATCTTCGCCGGCGGCCAGTACCTCGACATCGAGGGTGCCGTGGATCCGGAGCTGCTCCGGCAGGCCGTGGTGCAGGCCTTGGTCGAGTCCGAGGCACTGCACGTCCGCTTCCTGGCCACCGAATCCGGACCGGCGCAGATCCCCGTGCCCGGCGAGATCCCGGTCCCCCTGGAGGACCTCAGCGGCGAACCGGACCCGAAGGCCGCCGCCCTGGCCCGGATGTGGCAGGAGATGGCCAAGCCGATCGATCTTGAGCAGGGCCGGCTGTTCAGCTGCATCGTGTTCCGCGTCGCGCCGGACCGCTACTTCTGGTTCAACCGCGCGCACCACATCGTCTGCGACGGCTACTCCTCCTCGCTGGTCGCGGGCCGTGTGGCGCAGATCTACTCCGCCTTGGCCACCGGCGGATCGCCGGAGGAGGGGCGGCTGGGACCGGCCGCGAGCCTGCTGGACGCGGACGCGGAGTACCGGGCCGGCGAGCAGTTCCACGCCGACCGCGAGTACTGGACCGACCGGCTCGCCGGGGTCGGGGAGGTCCACGGGCTCGCGGACAGCACGGCGCTGCCGGCCCACACCTTCCTGCGCGAGACCGTGGAGGTCGGCGCCGAGGTCCGCGACGGATTCCAGACGCTGGCCCGCGGGGTCCGCACCAGCCACTCGGTCGTGGTCTGCGCGGCCATGGCGGTGTACCTGAGCCGGATGCGCGGGGTCCGGGAAGTCGTCATCGGCCTGCCGGTGGCCGCCCGGTTCGGGGCGGTGCAGAAGAACACCACGGGCATGGCGGCGAACGTGGTGCCGCTGCGGCTGGACGTCGACCCGGCCCTGAGTCTGGCCGAGTTCGTCCGCGGGACCGCCGACGAGATCAAGAAGGCGCTGGCGCATCAGCGCTACCGGTTCGAGGACCTGCGCCGCGACCGGAAGCTGACCGGCGGCCAGCGGCTCTACGGGCCGTCGGTGGACGTGCTGCGCTTCCAGGAGGACCTGGGCTTCCACGGGGCCAGGGCCACCGTCGACATCCTGTCCAACGGCCCGGTCGAGGACTTCAACCTCGCCGTCTACAGCGGCGCCAGCATCCCGGGGCTGCGGGTCTGCCTGGACGCGAATCCGAGGCTGTATCCCACCGACGTGCTCGCGGCGCACCGGGACCGGCTCGCGGTCCTGTTCACGGCGATCGGCGGGGCCGACCCCGGGCTGCCGATCGGCGACCTGGAATTCCTCCTCCCGGCCGAGCGCGCGGACCTGCTCGGCAACTGGTACGGGCCGACGACGCCGGTGGATCCCACCGACATCGCCGATCAGCTGGCCGGGCAGGCCCGGCAGCACCCTGACCGCGTCGCAGTGGTCTGCGACGGCGAGCAGCTCACCTACGCCGAGCTCGACGCCCGCGCGAACCGCCTGGCCCGCCGCCTGGTCGCCGAGGGCGCCGGACCCGAGCGGTTCCTCGCCGTCGCGCTGCCCCGTACCCCGGACCTGCTCGTCGCCCTGCTCGCGGTCCTCAAGACCGGCGCGGCGTATGTGCCGCTCGACGTGACCTACCCCGCCGACCGCATCGCGTACATGCTCGAACTCTCCGACCCGGTGCTCGCGCTCGCCACGGCCGGGACGGAATCCGTCCTGGCCTCCGCGCCCACGGTTCCGCGCCTGTTGCTGGACGACCCCGAGGTGCGGCGCGACCTGGAGAGCCGCTCGCCGGACCGGCTCGCCGACAGCGAGCGGCCGGTGCCGCCGCGGCCGGAGAACCCGGCATACGCGATCTTCACCTCCGGCTCGACCGGCCGTCCCAAGGGCGTGGTCATCACCCGGCAGGCGCTGGCCGGCTTCACCGCCTGGGCCGTCGAGGCCCTGGGCCGCGACACCCTGGCCCACACGCTGGCCGTGACCTCGCTCAGCTTCGACCCCTCGGTGCTGGAGATCTTCGCGCCGCTGCGCTGCGGCGGCACGGTCGAGCTGCTGTCCGGCCCGCTCGCCCTGGGCGGCCGCGAGCTGTCCGGCGGGTACGCGGGTTCGGTGCCCTCGGTGATGGCGACGTTGTTGAGCGGGCCCGGTGTGCGGCTGACGGCCGGGACGATCGGCTTCACCGGCGAGGCGCTGAGCGGCTCGGTCGCGAACCGGGTGCGCGCGGCCGTGCCGGGCTGCCGGATCGCGAACCTGTACGGACCGACCGAGGTCACCGTCTACGCCACCGCCTGGATCTCAGAGCCCGGCGACAGCTCCGCCCCGCCGGTCGGCCGGGCGCTGCCGAACACCCGCGTGTACGTCCTGGACGACCGGCTGCGGCCGGTGCCGGTCGGCGCGGCCGGCGAGCTCTACGTCGAGGGCGCCGGCCTGGCCCGCGGCTACCTGGCCCGGCCCGACCTCACCGCCGACCGCTTCGTCGCCAGCCCCTTCGGCGCGGCCGGCGCGCGGATGTACCGGACCGGCGACCTGGGCCGCTGGCGGACCGACGGCGTCCTGGAACACCTGGGCCGCGCCGACGACCAGGTGAAGGTGCGCGGGTTCCGGGTCGAGCCGGCGGAGGTCCAGGCCGTCCTCGGGCGGCTGCCCGGCGTCCGGCACGCGGTCGTGGCCACCCGCGGCGCCACCGCCGACACCAAGCGGCTGGTCGCCTATGTCGTCCCGGCCGAAGACAGCACCCTGACCTGGCCGGAGCTGGCCGTCCGGCTCGGCGCGGACCTCCCGCCCTACATGGTCCCCTCGGCCGGCGTCATCCTCGACACCCTGCCGCTGAACCCGAACGGCAAGCTGGACCGCGCCGCGCTGCCGGAGCCGGCAGCCGCCGCCGAGACCGAGAGCCGCCCGGCGCGCACCCCCGCCGAGGCCACGCTGTGCGAGGTCGCCGCCGAACTGCTCGGCGTGCCGCGCATCGGCATCGACGACGACTACTTCGCCCTCGGCGCCAACTCCCTCACCGCCGTCAAGCTGATCGCCCGGGTGCGCTCGGCGCTGAACGTCGAGCTCGACCTGCGCGCGCTGTTCGACGCGCAGACCATCGCCCGGCTCTTCGACGACAGCCTCACCGCCGCGCTCGCCGCGGCGGGCGCGGAGCCGGCGCGCCCCGCCTTGGTGCCCCACCCCCGCCGGACTTCTTAAGGAGCAAGCATGATCCCGCTCTCGTTCGCGCAGCGCCGGCTGTGGTTCCTGGAACAGATGGGGGAGGGCGGCGCCGCCTACCACATCCCGCTCGAAGTCCGGCTGACCGGCGGCCTGGACCGGGCGGCGCTGCGCGCGGCGCTGGCCGACATCGTCGGCCGGCACGAGGTGCTGCGCACGGTCTTCCAGGACCGGGACGGCGAACCGGAGCAGGTGGTCCTCGCCGAGGACCAGGTGCGGATCGAGCTGCCGGTGGTGCCGGTCCGAGCCGACGGCCTGGCCCAGAGCCTGGACGCGACCGCGGCCCGGCCGTTCGACCTGGCCCGCGAGATTCCGTTGCGGGCCACGCTGTTCGAGATCGGCGCGGGCGAGCACGTGCTCCTGCTGGTGGTCCACCACATCGCCGCGGACGGCTGGTCGATGGCGCCGCTGGCCCGCGATCTCACCGTCGCCTACCAGGCCCGGTGCTCGGGTCCGGCGCCGCAGTGGGAGCCGCTGCCGGTCCAGTACGCCGACTACGCCTTGTGGCAGCGGGACCTGCTCGGCGCGGACGACGATCCGGCCAGCCGGCTGTCCCGCCAGCTCGCCTACTGGGGCGGCGCCCTCGACGACCTGCCGGACCAGCTGACGCTGCCGTTCGACCGGCCGCGGGGCTCCCGGCCGGCCCGCGAGGGCGGTTTCGTGTCCTTCCAGATCGACGCCGACACCCACCGGGCGCTGGCCGGGCTGGCCCACGAGCGCCGCGCCAGCCCGTTCATGGTGTTGCACGCCGGGCTCTCGGCCCTGCTCACCCGGCTCGGCGCCGGGACCGACATCCCGATCGGCGTCCCGGTCGCCGGGCGGACCGAGGAGGCGCTGGCCGAACTCGTCGGGTTCTTCGTCAACACCCTGGTGGTCCGCGCCGACACGGCCGGCGACCCGGCGTTCGGCGCGCTGGTGGACCGGGTCCGGGACGCGGCCCTGGGCGCGATGACGAACCAGGACGTCCCCTTCGAGCGCCTGGTCGAGGCGGTCAATCCCCGGCGGTCGGTGTCCCGGCACCCGCTGTTTCAGGTGTTGCTGGCCGTTCAGAACAACACGACGCCGATCCTGGAGCTGCCGGGCCTGAGCGTCGCCGCCGAGCAGCGGCAGATCGGCGCGGCCCGCTTCGACCTGGCCGTGCACGCCGTCGAGCGGTTCACCGCCGACGGCGCTCCCGCGGGTCTGGAATGCCGGCTGGACTATCGGTCGGACCTGTTCGACCGCGGCACCGCCGAGGCGATCGCGACCCGGTTCGTGCGGTTACTCTCCGGCCTGGTCCGCCAGCCCGCCCTGCCGGTGTCAGCGATCGAGCTCACTGACGTCGCCGAGCGGGATCTGGTGCTGCGGGAATGGAACGGCGAAGTCCGCGACGTCCCCTACGTCAGCGTGCTCGACCGGTTCGGCGCGAACGTCGCGGCCGGTCCCGACGCCGTCGCGGTCGTCGACGGTGTCACGTCCCTGACCTACGCGCAGGTCGACGCCCGCACCGCCCGGCTGGCCGCGCTGCTGGCCGAGCACGGTGCCGGACCCGAGACCTTCGTCGCGGTGCTGCTGCCCCGGACCGCCGACCTGGTCGTGGCACTGCTCGCGGTGCTGAAGACCGGGGCCGCGTATGTCCCGGTGGACTCCGGCTATCCGGCCGAGCGGGTCGCCTACCTGATCGGGGACGCGCTGCCCGACGTGGTGGTCACGGTCGCGGAACTGACCGGCCTGCTGCCCGCCGACGGTCCGGCGGCCGTGCTCCTGGACGATCCGGCCACGGCCCGACGTCTCGCCGATCCGAAGGCGCCGTCGGCTCTCGCGGTCTCGCCGGACCCCGCACAGCTTGCTTACGTCATCTACACCTCGGGCTCCACCGGGCGCCCCAAAGGCGTCGGGGTCTCGCACGGCGCGCTGGCCGCCTACACCTCCCGGGCTCTGGACGCGTATCCGGCGGCGGTCCGGCCGAGTACCACTGGCAGTACCCTGCTGCACGCCTCGATCTCCTTCGACGCCACGGTCACCTCGATCTATCCGCCGCTGGCCGGCGGCGGCAGCGTCCGGGTCGGGGTGCTCGATCTCACCGGCGCCGACGCCGGCCCGACCGTGCCGCCGAGCTTCCTGAAGGCCACGCCGAGCCACGTCGCCATCCTCGACGAGCTCCCGGAGGGCTTCTCGCCGAGCGACACCCTCTTGCTCGGCGGCGAGGCGCTGCACGGTGAGGCCGTGGCGCGCTGGCGCGCCGCGCACCCCGGGGTGGAACTGATCAACGCCTACGGGCCCACCGAGACCACGGTGAACTGCGCGGAGAACCACATCCCGCCGGGCGCCGAGCTGCCCGCCGGGCCGGTCCCGATCGGCCGGCCGTTCTGGAACACCGGGATCTACATCCTCGACGAACGGCTGCGGCCGATGCCGGTCGGCGTGCCCGGCGAGATGTACGTCTCCGGGCCGCTGCTGGCCCGCGGCTATCTGAGGCGGCCCGGTCTGACCGGCGAGCGGTTCGTCGCGAACCCGTTCGGGGCGCCGGGCACCCGGATGTACCGCACCGGCGACCTGGCGTTCTGGCGGCCCGACGGTCAGTTGGAGTACGTCGGCCGGGCGGACGCGCAGGTGAAGCTGCGCGGATTCCGCATCGAGCTCGGCGAGGTCCAGGCGGTGCTGGCCGAGCACCCGGCGGTCGGCGCGGCGGTCGCGGTGCTGCGCGACGACCTGCCCGGCGGCCGGGGCATCGTCGGCTACGTGGTGGCCGCCGAGGGCAGGCCGCCGGAGCCGGAGGACGTCAGGCGCACCTCCGCCGAAGTGCTTCCCGAGTACATGGTCCCCTCGGCGATCGTGGTCCTGGACGCCATCCCGCTCACCTTCAGCGGGAAGCTGGACCACAGGGCCCTGCCGAAACCGGACTTCGCCGGCGGGATCGGCGGCCGGGCGCCGCGGACCCCGGCCGAGGAGGTCCTGTGCGCGGTCTTCGCCGAACTGCTCGACCTGCCGGCGGTCGGCGCCGACGATGACTTCTTCCAGCTCGGCGGGCACTCGCTGCTGGCCACCCGGCTGGTGAGCCGGGTCCGCGCCGTCTTCGGGGTGGAACTGCCGATCCGGGCCGTGTTCGAGGCCGCGACCCCGGCCGGGCTCGCGGACCGGCTCTCGGACGCGGGCCGGGCCCGCACCGCGGTGCACCGGGTGTCCCGGCGACCTGCCGAGCTCCCGCTGTCCTACGCCCAGCAGCGCATGTGGTTCCTCCAGAAGATGGATCCCGAGGCCACCGCCTACAACGTCTCGCGGGTGATCCGGATCCGCGGGAGGCTCGACCGCGACGCCCTGACCGCCGCCGTCGGCGATCTGGTGCGCCGCCACGAGTCACTGCGGACGCTGTTCGTCGAAGTCGACGGCGTCCCGGTCCAGCGGATCCTCGACGCCGCGCTCGCGCGGCCCACGGTCGAGTTCTCGGCAGGCGAGGAATCGGCGGTGCGCAGCACGCTGACCGAGGTCGCGCGCCGCGGCTTCGATCTGTCCGCGGACCTGCCGATCCGGGTGCGGGGCTTCGAGCTGTCCGCCGAGGAGTCGGTACTGCTGCTGGTCATGCACCACATCGCCGGCGACGGCTGGTCGATGCTGCCGCTGTCCGCCGATCTGGCCTTCGCCTACGGCGCGCGCCGTGCTGGCCGCGAGCCCGATTGGCGGCCGCTGCCGGTCCAGTACGCGGACTACACCCTCTGGCAGCGCGAACTGCTCGGCGCCGAGGACGACCCCGACAGCGCCATCTCGCAGCAACTGGCGCACTGGCGGGCCGCGCTGGCCGATCTGCCGCGCGAGTTGGATCTGCCGACCGACCGGCCCCGGCCGGCGGTCTTGGGGTCCAGCGGCGGCGCCGCACCGGTGGCGGTGCCGGCCGAGCTGCACGCCCGCCTGCTCGACCTGGCCCGCGCGCACGGCGTCAGCCTGTTCATGGTGCTCCAGGCGACGGTCGCCACGCTGCTGACCCGGCTCGGCGCCGGCGACGACATCCCGCTGGGCACGCCGGTCGCCGGGCGTACCGACGTCGCGCTCGACGACCTCATCGGCTTCTTCGTCAACACCCTGGTGCTGCGCACCGACACCTCCGGGGACCCGACGGTCGCCGAACTGCTGGGCCGGGTCCGGGAAATGAACCTGGCCGCCTACGCACACCAGGATGTGCCGTTCGAGCGGCTGGTCGAGGTGCTGAACCCGGTGCGCTCGCTGTCCCGGCATCCGGTGTTCCAGGTCTTCCTCGCCTTGCAGAACAACGCCGCGGCCGTGGTGGACTTCCCCGGTCTGGAAGCCGTCGTCGAGCCGGACGCGGCGGTCGCGGCCAAGTTCGACCTCGCCTTCAACTTCCGCGAGAGCTTCGGGGCGGACGGCTCGCCCGCGGGCATCGGCGGCGCGGTGGAGTTCGCGGCGGACCTGTTCGAGCCGCGGACGGCGGCCGGGCTGGTGGACCGGCTGGTCGCGTTGCTGACGGCGTTCGTCGAGGCTCCGGGCGCCCCGGTGCACGGCATCGACATCCTGACCGAGGACGAGCGGTCCTGGCTGTGCGCGCCGCAGACGCCGCAGATGCCGCCCGCCGCGTCGGCCGAGCGGACGGTCCTGGACGCGTTCGGCCACTGGGTGCGGGCCACTCCTGAGGCCGGCGCGGTGAGTCTGGGAAGTCGTACTCTGACTTACCGCGAGCTGGACCGGCGGGCCGACGCTGTCGCGGCGCGGCTGATCGCAGCGGGGGCCGGGCCCGGGACGCCGGTCGGGGTGTTCCTCAACCGCTCGCCGGAACTGGTGGTCGCGATCCTGGCCGCGTTGAAGGCGGGCTGTGCCTACGTGCCCTTGCACGAGGCGTATCCGGCCGACCGGCTGAGGTGGATCCTGGACGACGCGGGCGTGGCGTTCCTGCTCGCTGGTGCTGGTGCTGGTGCTGGTGCTGGTGCTGGTGGCGGTGGCGGTGGCGGTGCCGGTGGCGTGGTTGCCGACCTCGCCGGGAACTGCCAGGTGCTGGTCGTCGACAGCGCCGATGCCGATGCCGATTTCGAGACCGATGTCGAGGCCGCGCCGCTCGGGTCCGTCCCGTCCGGCGCGATCGATCCCCGGCAGCTGGCCTACGTGATGTACACGTCGGGCTCGACCGGTACGCCCAAGGGCGTCGCGGTGACCCACGCCGGGCTGCTCTCGCTGGTCGAGGACCCGAGCTGGCAGACCGGCCGGCATGAGCGGGTACTGATGCACGCGCCGTACGCGTTCGACATCTCCGACTACGAGCTCTGGGTCCCGCTCACCCAGGGCGGCCGCGTGGTGCTCGCCCCGCCGGGCCGGCTCGGCGTGGACGACCTGGCCGGGCTGATCGAGCGGGAACGGATCACGTCCGTCCACTTCACCGCCGGTCTGTTCCGGGTGGTCGCCGAGGAGGCGCCGGAGTGCCTGGCCGGGGTGCGGGAGGTGCTGGCCGGCGGCGACGTCGTGCCGCCGGCCGCCGTGGAGGCGCTGCTGGGCAAGTGCCCGGATGTGGTGTTCCGGCAGCTGTACGGCCCCACCGAGATCACTTTGTGCGCCGCGCAGTTCGAGGTGCGGGCGCCGTACGAGGCCGGAGCGCGGGTGCCGCTGGGCCACGCGCTCTCCGACTCGCGGGTGCACATCCTGGACGACCGGTTGCGGCCGGTGCCGCCGGGGGTGGTCGGCGAGATCTACGTCGAGGGCACCGGCCTGGCCCGCGGATACGTCGGCCGCCCCGACCTGACCGCCGAACGGTTCGTCGCCTCGCCCTCCGGGATGGCCGGGAGCCGCATGTATCGCACCGGCGATCTGGGGCGCTGGAACGCGGCGCGGCACCTGGAGTTCGTCGGCCGGGCCGACGACCAGGTGAAGGTGCGCGGGTTCCGGGTCGAACCCGGCGAGGTGGCCGCCGAACTGGCCGGGCACGGCGCGGTGGCGCAGGTGGAGGTGCTGGCGCGCGAGGACCACACCGGGCAGACCCGGCTGGTCGGCTACGTCGTGCCGGAGTGGTCGGCGCTGCACGACCGCCTGGAGGAGGGCAAGCGCGAGCAGGTCGCCGAGTGGCGGCAGATCTACGACGCGATGTACGCCGCCGAGCAGGACGTCCCGTTCGGCGAGGACTTCTCCGGGTGGGCCAGCAGTTACGACGGCGAGCCGATCGCGCTGGAGCAGATGCGCGAGTGGCGGGCCGCGATCGTGGACCGGATCCGCGAGCTGGCGCCGCGCCGCGTCCTGGAGATCGGGGTCGGCAGCGGACTGATCCTGTCCCAGCTGGCCGCCGACTGCCAGGAGTACTGGGGCACGGACTTCTCCGCGGAGGCGATCGAGGCGCTGGGCCGCCGGATCGCGGACCGGCCGGAGCTGGCCGGGGTGGTGTTGCGGCAGCAGGGCGCTGATGACGTGTCCGGGCTGCCGGAAGGCTTCTTCGACACGGTGGTCGTCAACTCCGTCGTGCAGTACTTCCCGAACAGCGAGTATCTGGAGAAGGTGCTGCGCAGGGTCGTGGACCTGCTCGCCCCGGGCGGGGCCGTCTTCCTCGGCGACATCCGGCATCTGGGGTTGCTGCGCTCGTTCCACACGGCCGTCGAGCTGACCTCGGGCCCGGACGCCGACCCGGACGCGGTATTGCGTGCCGTGGACCGGCGGGTCGTCCGCGAGAAGGAACTGTTGATCGCGCCCGAGTACTTCCACCGGCTTCGCGACCGGCTCGCGGACGTCGGCGGTGTGGACGTCCGGGCCAAGCACGCGGTGTTCCACAACGAGCTGAGCCGCTACCGCTACGACGTGGTGCTGCATAAGAAGCCTGCGGCTTCCGTGGCTGCATTCGACGACGCCGACGTGCTGCATTGGAGTCACGCGGAGGCGTTGGCGCCGGCGGCCCGGCACCTGGCCACCCGGCTGCCGGACGCGCTGCGGCTGGTCGGGGTACCGAACGCGCGGGTCCTTCCGGAGGCGTCGGCCGCCCGGATCCTCCAGGCGGCAGGCCCGATCGAGCAGATCCGGGCGGCGCTGGACGCCCCGAGCGGAGTCGATCCCACGGCCGTGGAGGAACTGGGCGCGCGGCATGGATATCGGGTCCTGGCCACTTGGTCCGCCGAGGACGCCGATCTCGGCACCTTCGACTACCTGCTGGTGAACGCCGCCCGGTTCCCGGCCGGGATGCCGATCTCGACGCGGCCGTCCGCGCCGGCAGCGGCGGTCCCGACGGCCGAGCTCATCAACAGTCCGGTGACGTTCCGGGAGTCCGCGGAGATCAGCACCCTGTTGCGCGACCATCTGGCCGGGCGGCTGCCGGACTACATGGTGCCGTCCATGTTCGTGGTCCTGGACGCGCTGCCGGTGACCGCGAACGGCAAGCTGGACCGCGCCGCACTGCCGTTCCCGGACTTCCTCGGCGAGGCCTCCGGCCGCGCCCCGGCAGACGACCGGGAAGCGCTCCTGTGCACGTTGTTCGCCCAGGTCCTCGGGCTGCCGCGGGTCGGCGCCGACGACGACTTCTTCGTCCTCGGCGGACACTCCCTGCTGGCGATCCGGCTGGTCAACGCCGTCCGCTCGGCCTTCGGTGTGGAACTGACGGTCCGGGCGGTCTTCGAGGCGCCGCGGGTCAGCGATCTGGCTCGCGTCGTCGCCTCCGCCGACCAGGCCAGGCGTCCGGCCCTGGCCCCCGTCGAGCGTCCCGCGCTACTCCCGTTGTCCTTCGCGCAACGACGGCTGTGGTTCCTCGACCGGCTCGAAGGTCCGAACGGCGCCTACAACATCCCGATGGCGTTGCGGTTGACCGGCACCCTGGACCGGGCGGCGCTGCTCGCCGCGCTGCGGGATGTCGTCGGCCGGCACGAGAGTCTGCGCACCGTGTTCCCCGACAACGACGGCGAACCGGTCCAGGACGTCCGCCCCGAGGCGACCGTCGAACTCCCGGTCGTGGCGGTGCCGGAGTCCGGCCTGGCCGCCGCCGTGGCCGAGTCGGCGGGCGCGGGGTTCGAGCTCGACGCGCGGGCGCCGATCCGCGCGGTGCTGTTCACCACGGATCCCGCCGTGCACGTGCTGCTGGTCGTGGTCCACCACATCGCCGCGGACGGCTGGTCGATGGCGCCGCTGGCCCGCGACCTGGTGGCCGCGTACACCGCGCGCAGCGCCGGTCGCGCGCCGGAGTTCACCCCACTGCCGGTGCAGTACGCGGACTACACGCTCTGGCAGCGGGACGTGCTGGGCTCCGAGGACGATCCGCACAGCGAGATCGCCCGCCAGCTCGACTACTGGCGGCAGGCGCTGGCCGGCCTGCCCGGCGAGATAGCCCTGCCGACGGATCGACCGCGGTCGGCCGCCGGCAACGCCGGTGCGGTGCTCGGCTTCGAGCTCACCCCGGAACTCCACGCGGGGCTGAAGGAACTCGCGGGTCGGCACGGCGTCAGCCTCTACATGGTCTTCCAGGCCGCGCTCGCCGCGGTCCTCACGCGGCTCGGCGCCGGAACGGACGTCCCGCTCGGCGGGCCGATCGCCGGGCGCGGGGACACGGCGCTCGACGATCTCGTCGGGTTCTTCGTCAACACCCTGGTGCACCGGGTCGACACCGGCGGCGATCCGGCGTTCACCGAACTGCTGGCCCGGGTCGCGCAGAGCAGCCTGGCCGCCTACGCGCACCAGGACGTGCCCTTCGAGCGGCTGGTGGAGGCGCTGAACCCGCCGCGCTCGCTCGGCCGGCACCCGCTGTTCCAGGTGATGCTCACCTTGCAGAACAACGCCGAGGCCGAGATCGGGTTGCCGGGCCTGGTCGCCGAGCCGTTGCCGACGGCGCCGGACCGGGCCAAGTTCGACCTCGACGTCGAGGTCCGGGAGCGCCGGGGGAACGGCGGTGTGCAAGGCCGGGTGGTGTTCCGCGCCGACCTGTTCGACGCCGGCAGCGTCGAGCTTCTGACCCGGCGGCTGGTACGCCTGCTGGCGGCGGTCGTCGCCGATCCCGGGGTGCGGATCGGGGCGGTCGACCTGCTGGAGCCGGCCGAGCGCGAGACCATCTTGCGGCAGTGGGGCGGCGGGGCTGCCGCGCCGCCGGTCGGGGAGCACGCCTATCACGGCCCGGTCGATGATCGTGGTCCGGTCGCTGCCAATGATCCGCTGGCGCTCTTCCAGGCCAACGTCGTTCAGCGGCCCACGGCTGTCGCAGTGCACTGTGATGACTCGGAATGGACCTACGACCGTCTCGGCGCGCGGGCCAACCGCCTCGCCCGCCGCCTCCTCAGTCTCGGCGCCGGACCGGAGCGGTTCGTGGCGGTCGCCGTGCCGCGCTCGGCGGAGATGGTCGCGGTGCTGCTCGCCGTACACCAGACCGGAGCCGCCTACCTGCCGATCGACCCCGGCTACCCGGCAGAGCGCAACGTTTTCGTGCTCGACGACGCTGCGCCGATGCTCTTGGTGACCACCCGCGCGGCGGTCGACAAGCTGCCCCGAGGCGGCACCGTCCCGCTGCTCGTCCTGGACGATCCCGCTGAGGCGCAGGGCATCGCCGCCCTGTCCGCCGAGCCGTTGGCCGCCGGCGAACTGCCAGCCCCGGCGTACCCCGACCATGCCGCGTACGCCATCCACACCTCGGGTTCCACCGGCCGCCCCAAGGGCGTCGTGGTCTCGCGGCGCAACATGGCCGCGCTCGTCGGGTGGGCCGTGGACACGTTCGGGCACGAGGGCCTGGAGCGGGTGCTGGCCGCCACCTCGCTCAGCTTCGACGTGTCAGTGTTCGAACTGTTCGCCCCGCTCGCCGCCGGCGGCAGCATCGAGGTGGTCCCGGACCTGCTCGCGGTGGCTGAGCGGCCGTTCGCCGGGAGCCTGGTCAGCGGCGTGCCCTCGGTGGTCTCGGTGTTGTTGCGCGATGCCGGGCCCGCCCCGGCGCTGACGGCCGACCGGATGGTGCTCGCCGGTGAGGCGCTGTCGGCCGAGGTCGTGGACCAGATACGCCAGGCGGTTCCCGGTTGTGCGGTCGCCAACATCTACGGTCCGACCGAGGCCACCGTCTACGCGACCGCGTGGTACGGCGACGGGGCCGAGGGCAAGCCGCTGATCGGCCGACCGCTCGCGCATGCCCGTACCTACGTCCTCGACGAGCGCTTGCAACCGGTGCCGCCCGGGGTCGCGGGGGAGCTCTACCTCGGCGGCGCCGGAGTCGCCCGCGGCTACCTCAACCAGCCTGCCCTGTCCGCTGAGCGCTTCGTCGCGGACCTGTTCGCCGGGCCCGGGGACAGGATGTACCGGACCGGCGACCTGGTTCGCTGGACCGCAGACGGGCAGATCGACTACCTGGGGCGGGTCGACGACCAGGTGAAGATCCGCGGGTTCCGGGTGGAGCTGGGCGAGGTCGAGGACGCGCTTCGGCGGGCCGGCGGCGTCGCCGAGGCGGCGGCCGCGGTGCGCCGGACGATCGGCGGCGACCAGCAACTCGTCGGATACGTGGTGGCCGGCGGGACCGAGCCGCCGGACCTCGTAGGCCTCGCGGACTTCGCAGGCCTCGGGGACCTTGCAGGTCTCGCGGACTTCGCGGGCCTGCGCCGGGAACTGGCCGCCGCACTGCCCGAGTACCTTGTGCCCGCGGTCATCGTGCCGCTGGCGGCGCTGCCGCTGACCCCGAGCGGGAAGCTCGATCGCAAAGCCCTGCCGGTCCCGGACAACGCCTTGGAACACCGGCCCCGGCGCGCGCCGCGGACGCCGTTGGAGGAGGAGTTGTGCGCGGTGTTCGCCGAGTTGGCGGGCACCGGCGAGGTCGGTGTCGACGAGAGCTTCTTCGACATCGGCGGGCACTCGCTGATGGCGGTCAAGCTCACGAACCGGGTCCGGGCCCGCTACGACGTCGAGCTTCCGCTGCGGGCGGTGTTCGAGGCGCCGACTGTCGAGGAACTGGCCCGGTTGATCGGGGCGGCCGGGACGGTCGGGATGTCAGACGGGACAACAGACGGGGCGTCGGGCGGGGCGCGGGCGCCGCTGACTCGGATGCCGCGACCGGCGGCGGTCCCGCTGTCGCACGCTCAACAGCGGCTGTGGTTCCTGAATCGGTTGGAGGGTGCGTCGGCCACGTACAACGTCCCGGTCGCCGTCCGGCTCTCCGGGCCGCTGGACCGGGACGCGCTGCGGCAGGCGGTGCACGACGTGGTCCACCGGCACGAGGTCTTGCGCACGGTGTTGCCTGCTACGGACGGCGAACCCCGACAGGAAGTGCTCGATCCCTCGGATGCGGTGGTGCCGTTCGTCTTCGTGGACGGATCAGGGTTCGATGACACCGCTCTGGAACGCGAGCTGGTCGCGTACGCCGCGGCCGGGTTCGACCTGACGCGGGAGATCCCGATCCGGGTGGTCCTGGTCGGTCTCGGGCCAGATGAGCACCTGCTGCTGTTCGTGCTGCACCATGCGGCCACCGACGGCGGTTCCACGGCGGTCCTGTGGCGCGATCTGGTATCCGCCTACCCGGCGCGGACGGCCGCACGCGAGCCGCGGTTCACACCGCTGCCGGTGCAGTACGCCGACTACGCCCTCTGGCAGCGCGACCGCCTCGGGGACGAACACGACGCGTCCAGCCCGTTGGCCCGGCAACTGCGGTTCTGGCGCGGGGAGTTGGCCGGCCTGCCCGCCGAGCTGGCCCTGCCGACGGACCGGTCGCGACCGGCGGTGCCGAGCCATCGTGGCGGCGCGGTCCCGTTCGCCGTCGACGAGCGGACGCACACCGGGCTGGCCGAGATCGGCCGCCGCCACGGCGCCAGCACCTTCATGGTGCTCAGCGCGGGGGTGGCCGCGCTGCTCAGCCGGCTCGGGGCCGGAGCTGACATCCCGGTCGGCACTCCCGTGTCCGGTCGGACCGACGAGCAGTTGGACGAGCTGATCGGGTTCTTCGCCGGAACGCTGGTGCTGCGCCTGGACGCCTCGGGCGACCCGGGCTTCGCGGAGTTGGTCGAGCGGGCCCGGCGGACCGCGCTGGCCGCCTACGCGCACCAGGATGTGCCGTTCGAGCTCCTGGTGGAGAGCGTCAATCCGGAGCGGGCCGCCGCCCGGCACCCGTTGTTCCAGGTCATGCTCGCGCTGCGGACGGGTGAGGGCCCGGTCCCGGCCCTGGCCGGGGTCACGGCCGAGGCGGTCGGGGTCGAGGTGCGGGCGGCGAAGTTCGACCTCGAATTCGATCTGATGGAGGACCGGGACGCCGCCGGGGCCCACGGGTTGGGCGGCGTGCTCCGGTACAGCGCCGACCTGTTCGACGCCGAGACGGCCGAGGCGCTGGCCGGACGCTTCGTCAGCCTACTGCGACAGGTCGCCGCCGATCCCGACGCGCCGATCGGGGGCGCGGACCTGGTCCTGCCCGCTGAGGCCGCGGTCGTGGAACGGGCACTCGGCGGCTCCGGCGCGCCTGCGGCGCGGGTGTTCCCGGAGCTGTTCGAGGAGCAGGTGCGGCGCACTGCGCAGAACGTCGCGGTGATCAGCGGTCCGGTCGAGCTGACCTATGCCGAGCTCAACTGCCGTGCCAACCGTGTGGCCCGGAAGCTGGTCGCTGCGGGCGCGGGACCCGAGCGGCTGATCGCCCTGGCGTTGCCCCGGTCCGTGGATCTGGTCGTGGCGACGCTGGCGGTGCTCAAGGCCGGCGCCGCGTTCCTGCCGATCGATCCGTCGTACCCCGCCGAGCGGATCCGGCTCATGGTCGACGATGCCCAGCCGATGCTGGTCGTGGACTCGGACATGATGGTGGGCCTTGAGGCCCGAGGCGAAAGTGATCTGGCTGACGGCGATCTGGTCGACAGCGATCTTGCCGACCGGGACCGGCTGGCGCCGCTGGTCGCGGCCCATCCGGCGTACGTGATCTACACATCCGGATCCACGGGGCGCCCCAACGGGGTCGTCGTCACGCACAGCGGCATACCGGCTCTCGCGGAGAGCCAGATCGCGAACTTCGCGGTCACCAGCGAAAGCAGGGTTCTGCAATTCGCCTCGCCGAGCTTCGACGCCGCGTTCTCCGAGCTGTGCATGGCGCTGCTCAGCGGTGCGGCTCTGGTCGTGGCCCCGCAGGAGGACCTGCTGCCGGGCGCTCCCCTTGAAGCTCTGCTGCGGACGCACTCTGTCAGCCACCTGACACTGCCGCCGGCCGCGCTTCCTCTGATGTCCGACGCCAGCCTGAGCGGGCTCACCACGTTGGCGCTGGCGGGCGACGCGCTGCCGCGGGCCGCGGTGCGGCGGCTCGCCGGCCGGGTGCGGCTGCTCAACGCCTACGGGCCGACCGAGACCACAGTCTGCGCGACCATGAGCGAGCCGCTGGCTCCGGATGACGCGCCGACCATCGGGTCGGGCATCGCCGGGGTCGGGCTGCGGATCCTCGACGCCTCACTGCGTCCGGTGCCGCCGGGTGTGCCCGGGGAGCTCTATGTCAGTGGCCTGTCATTGGCGCGCGGCTACCTGGCGCGCGCGGGGCTCACCGCCGAGCGGTTCGTCGCGGACCCTTACGGGGCACCGGGTACGCGGATGTACCGGACCCGCGACCTGGTCCGGTTGGGCCGTGACGGTCGACTCCACTTCCTCGGGCGCACCGACGACCAGGCCAAGGTCCGCGGTTTCCGGGTCGAGCCGGGCGGCGTGGCGGCGGAGTTGGCGGCGCTGCCCGGCGTGGGGCAGGCGGAGGTCGTCGTCCGGGGCGACGCGCTCGTGGGTTACGCGGTCCCGCAGGACGGCGCCGAGCTCGACCCGTCGGCTCTGCGCCGGGCCCTGGCCGCGAAGCTGCCCGGCTACCTGGTCCCGACCTCGCTGGCGGTGCTGCCCGCGCTGCCGTTGACCCCGAACGGCAAGGTCGACCGCGCCGCGCTGCCGGATCCCGGCACCGACGGTGCGGGGGACGGTCGCGAGGTGGCGGGCCGTGAGCCGCGCGACGAGCGGGAGAAGGCGCTGTGCGCGCTGTTCGCCGAGACGCTGGACGTCCCCTCCGTGAGCATCGACGACGACTTCTTCGCGCGCGGTGGCCACTCACTGCTCGCGGCCCGGCTCATCAGCCGGATCCGCGCCGACCTCGGCGTCACGGTCGGGCTGCGCGACCTGTTCGGGGCACCGACTGTCGCCGGGCTCGCCGCCGTGCTCGACGACGCGGCCGGAGCGGGCGGCGATTTCGACGTCGTGTACCCGATCCGCGCCGCGGGCGACCTGCCGCCGCTGTTCTGTGTGCATCCGGCGGGCGGGCTGGCGTGGTCGTTCGCCGGGCTGAGCGGGTATGTCGAGCCGGACCGGCCGATCTACGGGCTCCAGTCCCGGGCCGTCGCGGACAACGCTCCGGACAGCGACGCTTCGGACGACGCTCAAAACGAGGCTTCGGACGAGGCACAGTCGGTCGCCGAGATGGCGCAGGACTACCTGCTCCGCATCCTCGACCTCGCCCCGCACGGCCCCTACCACCTGGTGGGCTGGTCGGTCGGCGGCCTGATCGCCCACGAGATCGCGGTGCGCCTCCAGGAACGCGGCGAAGAGGTGGCGCTCCTGGCGGTCCTGGACGCCTACCCGATCCACGTCCCGGAACCCGTCGACCCGGACGCGGTCCGCGACCTGGCCCTGCGCGAAGGCGGCCGTTTCCTCGACCCTGACCACGCCACCGACCTGGCCACCCGCTTGACCCGCGCCTACAACCGCAACGTGCGAGCGGCGCGGCACCACACACCCGGCCTGTTCCACGGCTCCCTGCTCCACTTCCGCGCCACCGACAAACCCGAAGGCAGTGCCCTGCGACCGAGCCTGTGGAGCCCCCACATCACCGGAGACGTCGAAGAACACGCCGTCCCCTTCACCCACGACACCATGACCGACCCGGCCGCCCTGGCCCTCATCGGCCCAACCCTGGCCACCCGCTTCGCCCAATCCCACCCGACCGCCACCACGCAGGAGGAGAAATGACGAACCCCTTCGAAGACGAGACGGCCCAATACCTGGACCTCGTCAACGACGAAGGCCAGCACTCACTCTGGCCCGCAGCCATCCCCGTCCCGGCAGGCTGGCGTACGACCCTCGGCCCTACAACGCGCCAGGAATGCCTGGACCACATCGCCGAGGTCTGGACGGACATGCGTCCTGCCAGCCTGGCGACGCAGATGGACGGTGTGTCAGGCCACTGACCTCCAGGCCACTGACGCCATTCGGCGGTGGGGCGCTCGGCTCGGGCGCTCCACCGAATCGGTGTGGCCTTTTGCCCGTAGCCGTTCAGCGCAGCTCGCCAACCAAGTCTTCGCTCGTATCGCTCGTATCGCTCGTATCACTCGCGGAACTCTCGCTCCCCGCGTCCTGCGGAGCCTCCCGCCGCGCACCGAGTACGAGGACGAACACGAGCAGCGCCGCCATCACCGCCGTTCCGGCCCACATGGCGTGCTGCCAGCCGGTGACGAAGGAGGCGCGGGCGGCGTGGGTCAGGGCTTGTGCCTGCGGCCCGGCTTCGTGGGCGGCGATGAGGGCGTTGGCGATGCCTTGGCGGGCGGTCTCGGCGACGTGCGCTGGGAGGGTGTGCAGGCGCGGGCTGATGGCGTTGCGGTAGCCGGTGGTGACCAGGGCGCCGAGGAGGGCGACGCCGAGGGCGGTGCCGAATTCGCGGGTGACGTCGTTCAGGGCCGAGCCGACTCCTTGCTGTTCCTGGGGGAGTGCGCTGGTGATGGCCTCGGTGGCAGGGGTCATCGTCAGGCCCAGGCCGAGGCCCATGGCGAGCATGCCGGGCAGGATCGACAGGTAGCCGCCGGAGACGCTGACCGAGGTGGCCATCAGGACCAGGCCCGCGCCGGCCAGCGCGATGCCGGTGGCCATCGTCGCGTGCCGGCCGATGCCGGCGGCCAGGCGCGGGGCCAGGCCGGAGGCCACCATCATCAGCAGGGCCATCGGCATGAGGGCCAGCGTGGAGCGCAGGCCGGACCAGCCGAGGACGGCCTCGAAGAACGGGAACAGGACCACGAAGATGCCGGCCAGGACGCCGAAGACGACCAGGAGCGACACCGAGCCGCGGGCCAGGCCGCGCTGGCGGAAGAGGCGGACGTCGAGCAGGGGTGCGGTGGTCCGCATCTCCCAGGCCACGAATCCGGCGGCGGCGAAGACGCCGACCAACGCGCTCGCCAGCGTCGCGGGGGTGGTCCAACCGCTCGCCGGGCCTTCCTGGAGGAAGTAGACCAGGCCGACCACCGCGACCATCGACGACAGGGCGCCGACCAGGTCGAAGCGGTGCGCCGACGCCTGGCGCGAGTTGGGGACGGAGCGCAGCGTCATGGCGCCGGCCACCAGCACGAGCGCCACCGGCAGCACGAACAGCCAGCGCCAGCTGGCCAGGTCGACGAGGGCCGCGGACAGGAACATGCCGAGGATGCCGCCGCCTCCGGCCACGCCGCTCCAGACGCCGATCGCCTTGGCCCGCTCGTCCTCCGGGAAGGTCGAGGTGATGACGGCGAGCGTGACCGGCATGATCATCGCCGCCCCGACACCGCTCAGGAAGCGGGCTCCGAGCAGGACTTCCGGGGAGGTGGCCAGACCGGCCGCCGCGCTGGCCACGCCGAAGGTGGCCAGGCCGGCGAGCAGCATCGGCTTGCGGCCCCGGCGGTCGCCGAGGGCGCCGAGCGGAAGCAGCAGCGCGGCCAGGGTGATGGTGTAGACGTTGATGATCCACAGGACCTGGGTCTGCGAGGCGCCGAACGCGGTCGACAGCTCCGGCTGTGCGACGTTCAGCCCGGACACCGAGGCGATGACCGCCATGAGCGCGATGCAGACCGCGGCCAGGATCGTCCGGCGTTGCCGGATCGTGGTTGGCATGGGATTCCTTTCGACGGCGGTACGTCCCCAAGGTGCGCAGCGCCGCGGCCGAAAGGCAAACATCTTTGCCGAATGGCAAAATGGCGGGCATGCAGGACGACCACGAAGACATCGACCACGGCCACAAAGACATCGACAACGACATCGACAACGACAACGAAGACATCGACCGCACCCTGGACGCCGTCGGCCCGCGCCTGAAGCGGCTCCGCCAGCGCAGCGACGTCACCCTCATCGACCTGGCGAAACAGACCGGAATCTCGGCCAGCACCCTGTCCCGGTTGGAAGCCGGCCTGCGCCGCCCGACGCTGGAGCAGCTGCTACCGCTGGCCCGCGCGCACGGCGTCACACTCGACGAACTCGTCGACGCGCCGCCGACCGGCGACCCGCGCCTGCACCTGCGTCCCATCCCGTGCGGGGACGGCTCGGTGATCCTGCCGCTGACCCGCAGGCCGGGCGGGATCCAGGCGTACAAGTTCGTGCGGCCGGCCGGCAGTGACGATGAGGAGCCGGACCTGCGGACGCACGAAGGTTTCGACTGGGTCTACGTCCTGAACGGGACGCTGCGGCTGGTGCTCGGAGAACACGACCTCCTGCTGAAAGCAGGGGAGGTCGCGGAGTTCGACACCCGGACTCCGCATTGGTTCGGCGCCACCGCCGCCGGACCGGTCGAGTATCTGAGCCTGATCGGCCGGCAGGGCGAGCGGGCCCACATCCGGGCCGTGACTAAGTAATTCGTTGTAACTCGTTGTAGTTCGTTGCAACTCATTCAGGGCTTGCGCGCGACCCCGCAGTAGTACCAGATCCGCTCGGACCCCTCCGGCGGCGCACCCTCCGGCCGCCACCACGGCAGATGCGCCACCCCGGGCTCGACCAACTCCAGGCCGTCGAAGAACCCGGAGACGGCAGCCTCAGGGCGCAGCACGATCGGCGCCGAGGCCTTGTCGTACGCCGCCGCGGCCGCCCGGGCCCGCTCGGAGTCGAAGTCGTCGGTGACATGCGAGACCGTGAGGTAGCTCCCGGAAGGCAGCGCCTTCAGCAGCCGCGCGATGATCCCGCGCGGATCCTCGTCATCCGTCACGAAATGCAGCACGGCCACCAGCATCAGCGCGACCGGCTGGTCGAAGTCCAGCGCGGCGCGCACCCCGGGGTGGTCCAGGATCTCCTCGGGCCGCCGCAGATCGGCCTGCACGACCGTGGTCGGCGCCAGATCCGGCTGCACCAGCAACGCCCGCGAGTGCGCCAGCACGATCGGATCGTTGTCGACACAGACCACATGCGAACCCGGCGCCACCGAGTGCGCGACCTCCCCGGTCCCGCCAGGCCCGGGAATGCCGGTGCCGATGTCCAGGAACTGCCGGATACCCTCCCCGGCCAGATACCGCACAGCGCGCCCAAGGAACGCGCGATTGGCCTGCGCCATGGCGAACGCCTCGGGATAGAACTCCAGGACCTTCGCGGCCGCGGCCCGGTCGACCGGGTAGTTGTCCTTGCCGGAGAGGAAGTAGTCGTACATCCGCGCCGGGTGAGCTATAGAGGTGTCCACCTCAGGCGGTATCCATCCCTCATCCATGGCCGGAATCGTACCCTGACGCGCCAGAGGGCGGATCGCTAGCCGACCGCCTCGCGCAGGGCTGACGCGCCGTCGTCCCCGGAGCGTCAGGGCGATCAGATCACAGGCTCACGGCCGCGCCTCCACCGTCGCTGGCGCAGGGCTCGGAAACCTCGGTGGTGTGCGGCACCACGCCAACCACACGTCACGCGGGAACTTGGCGTACTCCGACGCCCGGCCCGGAGACGCAAGCGTATAGAAGAACACCACGTATTCAGGCGTGATCGTGCGACCGAGAGCCGGACGCCAAGCCGCCGGGTTCGCAGCCTCCTGTACCGGTGCCAACCACACCCGGTCAGGAACCTCACACGCGATGCGTGCCATAGCGCCAGCAGGCGAACCTGCCGGAAGCTCAACCGCGATCTCTCCGGAACTACTCATGCCTTCGAGGTTCGCCGCGCTACCCCCGGCTGCGTAACTCCCGCAAGGGTGTCCCAATGGAACTACCCTGAGACCCATCCACAGACAGTCAGACCCCTTCGACGCATAGCCGCCACAGGCAGGGACGCAGCAGGTGGACGAGTACCGAATCCCAAGAGAGCTAACAGGGCGCCCCGAGTTCATCAAGGCATGTCGTGACCGTGAAATGGCTGAAGTCTTTAGGCTTGTCCGGAAGTGGGTTGGCCTCAGCAATAGCGGCATGGGGCGCATGACAGGACTGGGTGGCAATCGCGTCGGAGAGCTGATCAACGGCAAACGCTACGAGATCAAGAAGATCGAACTGATTGAGGCGATCGCTGATGGCTTAGGCATCCCCGGCGACATGCTCGGTCTTGCGGCCAGACCATGGGAGACGCCAGCTGTCGATCAGCAAGGCGGTATGGAGAACGAACCCCAGCCGTGGCGGCTCGCAGACGCGCTTACACGGTCGTCGGTCAGCCCGACCGCGCTCGATCAGATGGAGCGCGCAGCTATGAAGCTCGCGGGTCTGTACCCATCGACACCGCCAGAACAACTCATGCCGCAGGTTCTAGGCTTGTCGAGCAGGGTTCGCGAAATCCTGTCCTTGCCATCCTCGTTGAGGATCAAGCGCCGCAGCGTCCAACTGGCAGGGATTCTTGCTGGCCTCGCGGGGCATATCTACCTTGACCTTGGTGACCGCTTTCGATCTGCGAGCTTCTACGAAGTGGGTCGCGTCGCTGGTGAAGAAGCCGAAGATGACGGACTCATCGCCTGGGTCCTCACTATGTAGAGTATCGGCCAGTTCTTCGAGGGTGACTCCGCTACAGCCGTTGAGTACCTCGAGGAAGCGGCTCGACTCACTCAGGGCGGAACTAATCGGCGTCGCCACGCGTGGGTGACCGCACAGCTAGCCAGGGCTTATGCGACACACGGTGATTCGGGCGCTGCTTTGAGGAGCCTCGACGAGGCTTCGTCAAGCTTTGAAGGCGCTGATAAAGCAGGAGGCATTGACTTCTTCGACGAAGCCCGGCTGAGCGGAATCGCAGGTACTTGCAATCTGCTGATCGGATATCCTGCCGCCGCGAGTCAGATTCTGGCTGTGGCGCTGGACAACCGTGCGCCCAGGGACCTCAAGGGCCGAGCCTTGCTGACCATGGATCTTGCTTCTTGCCTCATTGCCGCGGGCGAGATCGAGGAAGCCTGCACAGTGGCCGGCACCGCCCTGAACGTAGCCTGCGATTCGATAGTTCAACCGATCGCCATTCGGGCTCGTGCGCTGCGGCATGAGCTTCAGCCGTGGACCGAACTAGGATCGGTACAAGCATTTGGAGAGCACGTGCGGGCACAGCTCTCGTCACCTGCGGCGCTGGAGGGCTGATAGTTGCGTTGGCACAGTCACGGACGCCGGCCCGTCTACGAGAGTGACTGGGTCAACGTCTGGCTGGAAGACGTCGAGATCCCCGGTGTCGGTCGAATCGAACACCATGTTTTGACGATGCCGCGTCCATCGACGACGGCCGTCGCTACTGACGCGGAGAGCCGTATCTTGCTCATGTGGCGGCATCGGTTTATCACGGATGAGTGGGGTTGGGAGGTGCCAGCCGGGTGGGCGGATCCTGGTGAAGCGCCGGGTGACGCTATCCGACGTGAGATCGAGGAGGAGACCGGCTGGCGTGCCTCCAGAGTCTCTGAGCTGATCAGCTATAACGCGCTGAGTGGGCTGTCAACGATGAGGTTCACGGCGTACCACGCCACAGAGTGCACTTATGTGGGGCCGCCCTCCGATCCGAGCGAATCGACGCGTATTGAGTGGTTCACGCCGGAGGATGCCGCGAAGCTGATCGCGGATGGTCAAGTGCCCGACGGCCCGTCTCTGACGGCATTGTCGTTCTATCTAGCCGTGGGCACGCGATCAGCGGTGTAGTCATTTAGCCACCGCTTGATCACCAGAACAGACCAGCCCAACCCTCATCCATGGCCGGAATCGTACCCTGATGCCAGAGGGTGGATCAGAACCCGATGGCCTCGCGCAGGAGCAGTACTGTGCCACGCCCCGGAATCAGTTCCCTATTGAGGACAAGCAGGCGGCTCACGATAGAGGGCGATCCATACGCCGCCATAGTGCGCTTGCTCTCTAGAGGGAGACTGTGTTCCTCTACCCGGCGCAGCGCTGTAGTCAGGTCGGGTACCACTTTCTGCGCGCCGACGATCCAGATCGCGTGTGCGGCGCCGCCGGCGCTGGCCGGTAGTTGGCTTCCGGTCCCTGACGCCAGGACTAGCGAGCCGGTCTCGGTGACTGCGGCGACGCTGTTCACGACGTAGTCGGGGGTCGCGGTCATCCTGCGGATCGCGTCCGCCTCGGTGGCGCGGTCGGCGGTCAGGACCCGCGGCCGGATGGCGTCGTATCGGCTTCCGTTGTTGATGTCGTCGTCTATGCCGGATTGGCGCAGGGTCTCGCTGGCGCCGGTGAAGACGCTGGCACCGGCGGGGATCAGGCTCTTCAGGCGGATGCGGGCGGTGGCGACGTCGTCGAGGATTTCGACGGCGAAGCCGTGGGCTTGTAGCGCGGCCGCGGCTCGTTCCAGTTGTTCTGTAGAGGCTGGGATGGCAAACGTGGAGTCGTTCATACCTGTACGACAAGGCAGCTCTGCAGAATGTGAGGCGTGTCGGCCTCACAGTGGGGAGGGCTGTCTTGTCGTAATGGGTGGGGGCATAGACGCGAGCGAGGAGACGGGGACACTATGACGGCGCCATCCGAGCCAAAGCCTGATCCGGACCCGGTCCCGGACCCGGGCTCTGGAGAAGCCGATCCCGGCCTGAGTGCGCTCATGAGCGAGCGGCGTCAGCTGACCAACCTCGGCTACCGGCTCCTCGGATCCCTCGCCGACGCCGAGGACGTCGTCCAGGAGACCTACCTCCGCTGGTACGCCTTGTCCGCGCAGGAGCAGCAGGCGATCGAGTCGCCCGGCGCCTGGCTGATGACGGTCGCCAGCCGCATCTGCCTGAATCAGCTCGCGTCGGCGCGGGTGAGGCGGGAATCGTATGTGGGCGAGTGGATTCCGGAGCCGTTGCCCGAGCCCGGGGAGTGGATCACCGGGCAGCCGGGTGCCGGCGGGCTCGATCCGGCCGACCGCGTCACCCTCGACGAGTCGGTGACCATGGCGTTCCTGGTCGTGCTCGACGCGATGACCCCGGCCGAGCGGGTGGCCTTCGTCCTGCACGACGTCTACCGCTTCCGCTTCCCGGAGATCGCCGAGATCGTCGGCCGCACCCCGGCCGCCTGCCGCCAACTGGCCGCGTCTGCCCGCCGCCGTATCCGCGCCGCGCGGGCGCCGGACGGACCGAGCACCGAGCAGGCGGCGATCGTGCGCGACTTCAAGGCGGCGTGGGCGGCCCAGGACATCGACGCGCTGATCGGCCTGCTCGACCCGGACGCCACCGCGACCGCCGACGGCGGCGGCCTGGTCAACGCGCACCTGGACCCGATCGTGGGCGGCGTGCGAGTGGCGCACGCCTACGCCGAACTCGCCAGCCGGGTCCGCGACCGCGCCGCGTTCCTGGAATACACGGTCAACGGCCGGCCCGGCCTGGTCGCGGTGCAGGACGGCCGCACCGTGAGCGTGTTCGCGTTCGACATCGCGGGCGGGCGGATCCGGCACATCTGGGCGGTGGCGAACCCGGAGAAGATCCGGCCGTGGCGGCTCGGCTGAAGTGCGGCTGCGGCAGAGTGCGAGTCCGAGTCAAGCGCGGCTGCCGCCGAGCGTGAATCAGTCGCGTGCACCTCAGTCCAGCGGATCAGGCTGGCGGTTCAGTCCAGCGGATCAGGCCACTCATGCGCGGGCAGGAACTCCCGCAGCGCCGCGCTCCGTGCCCGCCCCAGAACCACGTCGGTGTCGATGTTGCCCCAGTCCACCTGCCGAATGAACTCCCGGCACCGCCCGCACGGCGGCAGCACGTACCAAGTCCCATCGTCCCCGCGCCATACCGCCACGATCCGCGCGATCCGATACTCGCGGGCGGTGACCATGGCCGCGATGGCGGCGTGCTCGGCGCAGAACCCGGTCCCCGAACCGGTGTCGATGCACACGCCGCGGTAGAGGTTCCCGCCCTCGGTGATCAATGCCGCCCCGACGTTGCCGAACAGGCGGTCTCCCACCCGGTGCGGATTCACGACTGCCTGGGCCGCGGCGATGAGCTCGTCATGAGAAGCGCTGATCATCTTGCGGAAGCTACCAATATCGACTTTCGCGGGCCAGCGATTTACCTCAATGTTGCGAGGTCTTCGAGGCATTCGAGCGCGTCGGGGCATTTGAGTGCGTCGAGGCATTCGAGCGCGTTGGGGCATTCGAGTGCGTCGAGGCCTGCGATGCCTTGGCCACGCCGCAGAACGCCGGGCTCAGCGCCGCCCGCAAAGCGGTGAAGACGTCGTTGTTGTTCGACACGTTCGCCGAGATCGTCACCTGCCGGCTGCCGTCCTTGGTCGAGTACGCGTACGTCTCGTAGCCCTCGACGATGCCGTCGTGCCCGTAGACGGCCACGCCGCACGGCAGCTTGTACTCGCGCATCCCCAACCCGTAGAGCGAGGTCCCGGTGGAGTCGACCGGGGTGGTGGCCTCCATCTCCGCGAGTTCCGGCGGCGGCAGGACGCGGCCGGTGGTCAGGGCCCGTAGATACTTGTCGAGGTCGCCGGTGCTGGAGATGGCGGCGCCGGCGGCCCAGATCCAGGATCCGGTCTGGGCGGTGGCGTCGGACAGGCCCTTGGCCGGGTCGTCCTGGGTGAGGTAGCCGACCGCGTGTGGGCCGGAGATGTCGGTCTCGGGCACGACGAAGCTGGTCTGTTCCAGCCCGAGCGGCTTGATGAGCTCCCGGTCCAGCAGGTCGGCGTACTTCGCGCCGGTGACGTGCTCCAGCAACAGGCCCAGGACGACGAAGTTGGTGTTCGAGTACTCGTAGGACGCGCCCGCGCGGAAGTCGGGGCCGTGTTTGACCGCCATCGCCACCAGCGCCGCCGGGTCGTAGGTCTGGTAACGGAATCGCTGGTAGGTGCGGACGGTGTCACCGGCGATCAGTGCATTGCTGTAGTCGTGCAGCCCGCTGCGGTGGTCGAGCAGGTCCCGGACGGTGATCGTCGAGCCGGTCGGCAGCAGTCCGGCAGGCAGGTAGTCAGCCGCCGAGGCGTCCAGGCGCACCCGGCCCTCGGCGACCAGCTTGAGCACCATGACCGCGGTGAAGCTCTTCGTGATGCTGCCGATCCGGAAGCGGCCTCGCGGATCCACGGGGGTCTTGGCCGAGATGTCGCCGAGCCCGACGGAAACGGTGGTCGGCGTGACGCGGCCGTCCGCCGAGTCCTCGATCCGGGCGAAGACGCCCGGCGCACCGTCCGCGACCACCCGGTCCAGTGCCGATCGCAGGTTCCCGACATCCGATCCGCCGGTCCAGGAACGCGAATCCATCGCCTGCGCGCTGCCGGCGGTGCACAACGTGGCGCCGAGCAGGCCGGTGACGACGGCGACGATGACCTTGTGCCGGGTGCCAAGCCGCGTCATGGGATCCCTGCCTCGTCGCTCGGAGCACCAGCCCTATCAAGCTTCTGATGTGGTGCCTGATAGAAGCCTATGTGAGCCAGGGCGTGAAATCGCGGATCGACGCAGGGGCGAATCAGGTGGTCCGGACCTTTAGATGCGCGCGTTCGCCCTGCTTCCCGAACAGGATGAGGAGTTCGACGGTCTGGTCGCCGTCCGCCCCGAGCCAGTGCGGCACCTGCGTGTCGAACTCGGCGGCCTCGCCCGCCTTGAGCACCAGATTCTGGTCGCCCAGCAGAAGCCGCAGCCGGCCGGCGATCACGTAGAGCCATTCGAAGCCCTCGTGCGTCTTCGGGTCGGGCTCGACGCCGGGGCGGGGCGGGATGAGCAGCTTGTGGGCCATGACGCCGCCGGGGTGGCTGAGCGGGATGTGGGTCATGCCGTGGCGGTTCACCGGACGCGGGTGGATCCGCGGGTCGCCGGTGCGGGGCGCGCCGACCAGGTCGTCGAGCGGGACGGCGTAGACCTCGGCCAGCGGGAGCAGCAGTTCCAGGGTCGGCTTGCGGGAACCGCCTTCGAGCCGGGACAGGGTGCTCTCGTTGATGCCGGTGCGTTCGGCGAGGTCCGCGAGGGTCATCCCGCGGCGCCGGCGCAGTTCGCGCAGGCGCGGGCCGACGGCGTCCAGGACGTGCTGCTTCGAGGGGGCCATGACTCCAGGTTGCTGAAACGGCACGGAATCTTGCAACTCCGGCGGCGCGCGGCGCACCGTCGATGACGGAGCGACCACCCGCGAGCAGAGGATTCCCGCATGCAGCCGCACTTCGACACTGCCACTGATACCGCCGCCACTGATACCGCCACTGATACTGATACCGCCGCCACTGATACCGCCACTGATACTGCCGCTGACTCGGCGACCTTCTGGGAGGACTTCTACTCCCGCGCCGACCCGCGCTGGGGCACCAGGGTGAACGTCGTGCTCGAAGGCCTGGTGACCGCTTTCGCCCAGACCCCCGGCACGGCGCTGGACCTGGGCTGCGGCCACGGCGGCGACGCGCTCTGGCTGGCCGGGGCCGGCTGGGACGTCACCGCGGCCGACGTGGCCCAGGCCGCCCTGGACCGGGTCGCCGAGAGCGCGTGGGCGGCCAGCCTGGCCGGGCGGGTCCATCCGGTGCGCCACGATCTGGCCGAGAGCTTTCCCGAGGGCGAGTTCGACCTGGTCAGCGCCACCTACTTCCAGACCCCCATCGAGATCCCGCGTACCGAGGTGCTGCGCCGGGCCGCGCACGCGGTGGCGCCGAACGGGCTGCTGATCGTGGTCGAGCACGCTTCGGTGCCGCCGTGGTCATGGCAGGCGGGCCAGGACATCCGGTTCCCGACGCCTGAGGAGGTGCTGGCCTCGCTGGAACTCGGCGCGGGATGGCGGGTCGAGCGGTGTGACGCGCCCGAACGCGAGGCCACCGGACCCGAGGGACAGAGCGCGATGGTCGTCGAGAACGTCATCGTGGTGCGGCGCATTGCGTGAGGATCGAGCGGTACTCGGGTAGCGGTCACGCGAAAGCGCGTCCCGACGATCCTGTTTATGGATCGTCGAGGCGCGCCACTTCAACGCCGACTGAATCAGTTGATGCAGGGGATCCCGTTGACGGAGTCCGGCCCGTTGCCGGTGATCGTCCCGCCGTTCTCCCCGTTCCCGGAACTGGTGGCCGTCGACGATCCCGAAGGCGTCGAGCTGCCGCCCGTAGAGCTGCCAGAGGTTGAGTTGCCGGAGGTCGAGCCCGGCGTCGAGGGCGTGCTCGACAAGCCCCCGGCGGCGAGCGAGTCGCCCTTGTCCGTCCCGATGACGACCAGGATCGAGCCGGCCTTCACCGAGCTGTCGGCGGTCGCGGTCACGCCGCCGAGCTGGGTCCCGACGGCCTGTGCGGCGGCGCTCGCGCCGGACCCGTACAACACCGTGGTCTGCTGGTGCGAGGGGCGGATGTTGTCGCCGACGCTGGCGGTGAGGCCGAGGGCGCTCAGCGTCGAGACCTCCTTGGCGGCCGCGCCGTTGACGCCGGAGGCGTTCTCCACCACCGCCGTGCCGGTGAGGTGCTGCTGGCTGGAGGAGCCGGTCGGCGCCGGGGTCGGGGTGGAGGCGGTACTGCTCGGCGTCGTCGGTGTCGTGGCGGTCGAGGAGGTGGCGTCGCTGTCGGCGAACGCGCTCTTCACGAAGGCCTGCACCGTCGGGATGTCGATCTCGTTGCCGACCTCGTGGTTCTTCCCGATCCACTTCCACGACGAGTCGGTGATGATCGGCGCGGTGCGGAACGAGGTGCTGCCGTCGGACAGCGCCGAGGCGTTGCCGGCGAAGTCGAGCAGGTTCCAGCCGCTGTCGATGATCACGTCCTTCTCGGCGGTGCCGATCAGGCTGTCCATCTTCGACAGGTCGCTGAGAAACCCCTGGTCCTTGAGCCGCTTCAGGACCGCGGTGATGTAGGCCTGCTGCCGGTGCGTCCGGTCCAGGTCGCCGTTCGGCAGGTCCTCGCGCTCGCGGACGAAGGCCAGCGCCTTGGTCGGGGTGTCGAGCGTGAACACCCCGGCCGGGAAGTTCGCGCCGGAGTTCTCGTCCTGGGTCGGGCGCTTCAGGCAGACCTGGACCGGGCCGACGTCCCCGGCCACGTCGTAGAAGCCCATCAGGTTCACTTCGGCGAAGTGGTCGATGGGGATGTTCAGCAGATTCTCCAGGGTGCCGATCTGCGCCTTGACCCCGGCGGCGTGGCCGATCTTGGCCAGGGCGTGGGTGTCGGAGATGCCGGAGGCGGAGGCCTTCTGGGTCGCGTAGTAGTAGGCGTTGCCGTAGGCCTCCTTCACCTTCATCGTGCCCATGTCGTTGCCGTAGCCGTCCTGGGCGTCGACCCAGTCGTCGCGCGGGATCGAGACCGCGGTCGGCGTCCCGTTGCCGGCCGGGACGTGCAGGATGATCTCGCTGTTGGCGTTCTCGCCGCCGAGCAGGTCGGAGGCGGAACCGGCGTGGAGTTCGTCGTGGACGACGTCGTCCGGCAGCGGGTCGCCGTTCATCGCGTAGCGCGAGTCCAGGCCGATCAGCAGGATGTTGACGGATTTGTCCAGGCCGCTGTGCACCGGCGCCGGCTTGCCGTGCGCGACTTCCACCTTGCTGGTGTCCACCGACTGCACGCCGGTGTCCAGTTTGTGCACGCCGTACCAGGCGATGCCCGAGCCGGCCAGGACGGCCGCCCCGGCGACCGCGAAGACCCCGCGCGCGGCGATGACCGCCGGGGACGTCCGGCGCGCGGCGGTACCGGCCTTCTTCGCGGCGTGGTCGGGCTCGGCGCTCTCGACGGACTCGGTGTTCTCGACGGGCTCGGGGCCCTGGGCGTTGTCGGCGTTCTGGATGCCGTCGAGGTCGTCGGTACCGTCGAGCCCGTCGGTGTTCTCGTTCTCAGCCACGATGCGCTCCCACCGGCCGGGCGCCTTCGGGCGCGGGTTCGGAGCCGGCCGGGCCGGGCTGCAGGTCCCCGCCACGGCTGAAGACGGCCTTGGCCAGGGCCACGACCAGCACGGCGCCCAATGCCACGAGCGTGATGATGAACGCGTGGTGCAGTGCGGTCACGGAGTCCGTGCCCAGCTTCGTGTGGTTGGTGCCGCTCGGCTCGGCCAGCAGCACCCCGCCGACCGCGGACGGCACCACGACCATCGGCTGCGCCGGCACCAGCCACCACAGGCCGCGCCGGGTCGCCAGCATCGTCGCCGCACAGGCGCCGAGCACCGCGCCGCCCTGGAACAGCGGTCCGTCTCCGTTGCCATTCGCCCCGGCCACGATTCCTGCCGCCACGGGTATACCCACCGCGATCAGGGCTGTCAGCCCCGCACGCCAGCGTTCATCGAGCCCCGCCATGATGTTCCCCACCCCAGATCCGTAGGAGGATGCTCCCTACCAATTGACGCATGGATGTTCGGGATGGTTGCAGTCTTCCCGGCGGGGGTTCATATGGGCTTTCCGCAGCCATCCGGGCTTTATACACTCGCTATTGACGTGATGGGTTGAACACGAGGGGGGCGTGCAATGCCAGATCTTGCTGTAGACGTCGATGCGCTGGAGACCTTCGGCGGTCAGCTGGACTCCATCCGGACCCGGATGAACGCGGCGCGTGACTGGACGCACCAGTACGACGGACAGATGGGGGCTTCCCAGGTCGAGGACGCGCTGCACTCGTTCTCGTCGGGGTGGAAGGACGGCCGCACGGAGATCGACGGTTCTCTGCAGGCGTTGTCCGAGATGCTGACGAACGCCGCGCAGAACTTCCGGCAGGCCGACGCCGACCTGGCGAAGCCTCTCCAGAAGAAGTAGCGGCGGTGCGGTAGCGCTTCGGATCCGACGCGGCGCCGGTCGTTCAACCGGTCGGCGCCGCGGGTCGTGGTCACCCCTGGACGTCTGAAGAGCTGACGGTACTCTGTCAGCTGCTTGTCAGCCGTACGGGGAGGGAACCGATGAGCGAGCAGCCGAACCACGGTCAGCCGAACCAGCAGCCGCCGTACCCTTACTCGCCGCCGCCGCCGCCGCCGCCGCCGCCGCCGCCGGCACAGCCGCAGCAGCAGCCCTACCCGTATCCGCCGCAGCAGCAGGGGTATCAGGGTCCGCCGCCGCAGCAACAACAGCAGCCGTATCAGAACCCGTATCCGCAGCAGCAGCAGCCCTACCCGTATCCGCAGCAACAGCAGCAGCCCTACCAGCCCTACGGCCAGCCGCCGCAGCAGTACGGGGCCCCGCAGGGCTATCCCCAGCAGCAGCCGTATCCGCAGGTCCCGCCGCAGCAGTATCCCGGTCCCGGTCAGCAGCCTTATGGCCAGCCCTACGGTCAGCCCGGTCAGCAGCCCGGTCAGCAGCCCGGCCAGCCCGGCCAGCCGGGGCAGATGGGGCAGATGGGTCTTCAGCCGAACCAACTCCCGCCGGGCACCGGCCTTGGTCCGGACCAGGCGCAGGCGGGCAAGAAGCCGAAGAAGAAGCGCAGCGGCTGCGCGACCTTTTTCCTCGTCGTGTTCAGCCCCCTCATAGCCCTGGCCTTCGTCGTCTACGGCATCTACTGGGTCCTGGCCTGGCTCCTGACCCCGGTCGCGCTGGCCGTCCACCTCGTGTTCTGCGGCCTGGGCCTGATCTGGTACTCGGGGGTTAAGGTGCTGGCCTCGGGGCGTTCGAAGTACCGGTTGTTCCAGCCGCTGTATCCGAAGTTCCCGCCGTTGTGGACCGGCAAGTACTGGGTCGGGCTGAACCGGACCGTGCGTTCAACTGTCGAAGGTCTGGCGGGGATCCTCGAGTTCTTCAACTGGTGAGCCGGACGCCGGGCTACTCGGCGAGGTCCGCCAGGTGCCCGGCGACGATCGCCCTTGCCTCGTTCACGGTCAGCCGGGGCGGATCGGCGGTCAGCTGGATCACCAGGCCGTCCAGCAGCGCGTGCAGTCGGCGGGACTCCAGGGCCTGATCCCGGCCTTCCGCCAGGCGTCCGAGTGCTGGTGGTGGGCGGCCTGAACGTGGCACGCCAGATCGCCTTCCCGTCGTCGCGGGTCGGGGGCGGGATGACGATCCTGCTGTTCTTCGTGGTGCTGGCCGTCAGCTTCGTGGTGATCGAGGCGCTGCGGCGGACCCGGAATCGGGCCGACCGGCCCCGGTGATGGCGGGGTCGGCGGGCCCGACCCGTCCATCGTGGGGAAACATCGGCCTGTGCCGCAACATTCCGCGCCGGATCCGTGGTGTGGCGAACGCCTCAGATCACTGACACGGCCGCGGCGGTCGGCGCCGGCCCCGGCCGATTCGCGCTTGAACAGCAACGCTTTTTCGGCCCGGATGCGTCGTAATAGTTAGACGGGTTCTGGACCGTGGGGCGGTCCGGAACCCGGCCAGTTCGGGTCGGCATCCGGTCGGCGCTGCGGCATCGGGGGTCCGCAGCGCCGACCGCCCGGCTCAGCGCGGGACGCCGAGCCCTTCGAGCACCTGGGCACCGGGCAGCCCGGCGATCGCCGCCCCCGGCAGCCACAGCTTGGAGCCGCGGATCCCCGATCCGACCACGGCCACCGGCGCCGCGGCCACCGCCGCGTCGACCAGCACCGGCCACCCCTCGGGCAGCCCGATCGGCGTGATGCCGCCGTACTCCATGCCGCTGAGCTCCACCGCCGCGTCCATCGGCGCGAACGACGCCTTCCGCGCCCCGAGGTGCTTGCGCACCAGCGAGTTGACGTCGGCCTTCGTGGTCGCCAGCACCATGCACGCGGCGTAGGAGGTCTCCTCGCCCCGCCGGGCCGCGACGATCACGCAGTTCGCGGACTCCTCGGGCAGCACGCCGTACGCGGCACAGAAGGCCTCGGTATCGGCCAATTCGGCATCGATCTGCGCCACCTCGACCAGCGGCGCGAGCGCGGGCAGCGCACGCAGCGCGGCCGCGACCGGCGCGGCGAGCAGTTCGGGACGGTCCAGGGCGGGGGTGCGGACTACGGCTTCGGTGGGCATGGACCGAATCTACGCCGCGGGTTCGGTCGGCCGGAAAGGGCGGTGGCGGCGCGACGATCCGGCTGCTGGCGGTCGCCGGAAGTCGCCCGCGAGGCATCGCGCACGCTGCTCCGCCGATCCGGCTGCCGCGGCTGATCGGCAGCCCGCGCCGATCGATCCGACTCGGGCTGCGGCCTGCTGCTACTTCCCCCGCGTCCCGCTCTCGACCAGCACCGCATCGGTGCCCGTCGGCCCGGTGCCTGTCGGCTCGGTGCCTGTCGGCTCGGTGCCCTTCGGGTCGGCGGCCAACTCGGCGGCCAGCACCGAGCGGTGCGTCGGGCGGGCCTCGGTCAGCCGCTGCATGCCCTCGTCGGTCAGCACCACGAAGACGCCTCGGCGGTCGGAGCTGCACAGGGTCCGGGTGACCAGGTTCTGGTTCTCCAGACGGCCGATCATCCGGGACAGCGCGCTCTGCGTGATCGGCACGTGCGCGGCCAGTTCCTGCACCCGGGGCGGCTCGGCGCAGTCGTACTCGGACAGCGTGTCCAGTACCTCGAACTCGCTGGCCGACAGGCCGTGCTGTCGGTCGAGCTCCAGCTCCAGGGCATTCCACACGCGGGTCTTGCGCGCGACGAGTTCCCGCCACTGTTCGACGAGGTTTCGCTCAAGGAGGGTCTCGGACTCCATGCGCACATGGTAACACGTGCGAGCGCACAAGGTTCCCTCACATAAAGTGCCAGTGCATAAGGTGTCACGGCACAAAGTGTTTGCGCACTAAGTGCACGTGCATGTAATCTCCACGGCATGAGCCACAGCGACACCGCAACCACCCTGCGTCCCGGCGAGTCCGCCGCGTCGGGACGCTGGCCGCTCCGTGTGTGGGGCGCCCTGATAGTCCTGTGCGGCGCCCTCTTCCTCGATGCCCTCGACACCTCGATGGTCGGCGTGGCCCTGCCGTCGATCCGTGAGTCCCTGCACCTGTCCACCTCTTCATTGCAGTGGGTCGTCAGCGGTTACGTCCTCGGCTACGGCGGGTTCCTGCTGCTCGGCGGACGCGCGGCGGACCTGCTGGGGCGGCGGCGGGTGTTCCTGACCGCGCTGGCCGTGTTCGCCGTCGCCTCGCTGCTGTCCGGACTGGTCGACGACGGCAGCCTGCTGATCGCGACCCGGTTCGTGAAGGGCATCAGCGCCGCGTTCACCGCCCCGGCCGGGCTGTCCATCATCACCACGACCTTCGCCGAGGGGCCGGACCGCAACCGGGCCCTGAGTATCTACACCACCTGCGGCGCCGCCGGCTTCTCGCTCGGCCTGGTGCTCTCCGGGCTGCTCACCGAGGCCGGCTGGCGCTGGACGCTGCTGGTCCCGGCGCCGGTGGCGGCGCTGATCCTGGTGATCGGCAGCAAGCTGATCCACCGCGACCAGCCGGTGGCCAAGGAGCAGCGCGGCGGGTACGACGTGTTGGGCGCCGTGACCAGCACCGGTTCGGTGCTGCTGCTGGTCTTCGGCATCGTCCGGGCCCCGCAGGTGGGCTGGCTCGCGCCGATCACCATCGGCACGTTCGTGGCGGCCGTGGCGCTGGCCGCCGGGTTCGTCGTCACCGAACTGCGGGTGGCCAACCCGCTGGTGCGGCTCGGCGTGCTGCGCTCCCCGTCACTGCTCCGGGCCCTGATCGGCGGCGGCCTGATGTTCGGCGGCTACGCCTCGTTCCAGTTCATCGTCACCCAATACCTCCAGACGCTGTCCGGGTGGAGCGCGCTGCGCACCGCGCTGGCGTTCCTGCCGGCCGGTCTGATCGTGCTGCTCGCCAGCTTCAAGATCGCCGACGTCCTCAACAAGTACGGCACGGCCCGGGTCGGCGTCGCCGGCTTCGCCGCCCTGTCGCTGGGCTACCTGCAATTCCTGCGGATCGGCCAGACCCCGAGCTGGTGGGTGATCCTGCCCTCGATCGTGCTCCTCGGCCTGGGCTTCGGGCTGGCGTTCCCGGCGATCAACGTGCAGGCCGCCGCCGGCATCGCCGACGAGGAGCAGGGCCTGGTCTCCGGGCTGCTGAACACCGCCTTGCAGGTCGGCATCACCGTGGTGCTGGCGGCCTCGACCGCGATCATCGCCGCCAACGGCGGCGGCACCGCGCACAGCAATGCGCAGGTGCTGGCCAGCTACCGGCCGGTCCTGGTGTTCGTGGCCGTGGCCACGGTCGGCGGGCTCCTGATCCTGGCCGGCGGTCTGCTGTTCAACCGCCGCAGCCCGGTGGAATCCACGCTGGCCGAGGAGCTGGAGGACGAGCTCGACGTCCTGACCCTGCGCGAGCAGGACCTGATGGTCTGAGCACCAGGTCTGATGGTCTGAGCACCGGACCTGATGGTCTGACCACCGGACTCGATGGCCTGAGCACTGGACCTGATGGCCTGAGCAGGCTGTCTGCCTGAGCTGGCTGCCGATCTGAGTCAGTCGTCGGCCTGAGTCGGCTGTCGGCTTGAGCTAGCCAAGTCATCGGCGCCGGTCCCCGAACCAGGGGGACCGGCGCCGATGAGTTTCGCGGCGGCCTGTCGTCTGTTGTGCTGAGAGCGGGAAACGCCGCACCATCCACGAACCGCCGGAGGGCACCATGGCCGCCAAGACCGTCGCCGAGAAGCTCGTCATCAAGCCGGGCCACTCGGTCTGGACCTCGCACCCCGACCGCTTCGCCGGGATCGGTGCGCTGCCGGCGGGTGCCGGGCGCACCGACGACCTGGCGACGGCCGACGTCGCGGTCCTCTACGCCGACGACGCCGACTCCGCCCGCGCCCTGCTGACCGCGAACAAAGCCGACGTCACCAAGCCGCCGGTGGTCTGGATCGCCTATCCGAAGGCCAACCGGACTGACATCAACCGCGACAGTCTGTGGCCGATCGTCGTCGAGTTCGGCATGCGGCCCAACGGGCAGGTGGCGATCGACGAGGTCTGGTCCGCCCTGCGCTTCCGCGCGGACAAGCCCGGCGAGGAGCCGTTCAAGGGCGGCGGGAAGAAGTAGCGCTGGACCTGGCGCCACGGCACTGCCCGAGTCCGGTTCCTGCCCGACTTCCTGCCGGGCTTCCCGCCCGACTACCTACCGATTCCCTACTCGACGACGATCTCGACCGGGATGTTGCCGCGGGTCGCGTTGGAGTACGGGCAGACCTGGTGGGTGGCCTCCAGCAGGGCCTGGCCCTTCTCGCCGTGCAGCTCCTCCGGGAGCTCGGCGCGCAGCACCACCGACAGGCCGAAGGCGCCGCCGTCCAGGCTGTTCAGCGTGACCTCGGCGGTCACCGACGCCTCGGAGACGTCCAGCCCCTGCTGCTTGGCGACCAGCTGCATCGCGCTGGCGAAACACGCCGAGTAGCCCGCGGCGAACAGCTGCTCGGGGTTGGTGCCCTGGCCGTTGCCGCCCAGCGACTCCGGGAAGGCCATGTTCAGGTCGAGCTTGCCGTCGTCGGTGAAGGAACGGCCTTCGCGACCGACAGAGGTGGCGACGGCGGTGTAGACGGGCTTCATGGGAGGGCCTCCAAGCTGCGGGTGGGGCGGAAGCCAGACAGATCTGTCTGTCTGGTTCACTGCTTACAGTAGACAGATCTGTCTGGTACCGTCAAGTGTGTGAGCTCAGCCCGTTCCCGCATCCTCGACACCGCCACTCGGCTCTTCTACGCCGAGGGCATTCACACGGTCGGCGTAGACCGGGTGATCGCCGAGGCCACGGTGGCGAAGGCGACCTTCTACCACCACTTCAAGTCCAAAGAAGACCTGGTCCTGGCCTACCTGACGACCGAGTACGAACGGCAGAAGGTCCTGCTCGGCGGCGCCCCCGGCACCGGCGTCGAGCGCATCGAGGCGATCCTGGCCAAGCTGGCGGAGGTCAGCGTCGGCCCGGGCTTCCGAGGCTGCCCGTTCCTGAACGCCGCCGCGGAGTACGCCGACCCCGACCACCCGGTCCGCCACGTGGTCGACGACTACCGCTCCTGGTACCGAGACCTGATGCGCGACAGCCTCAAGGCCTCCGACCGGCCGAACGCCGACCAGAAGGCCGACCTGCTGCTGCTGGTGCGAGACGGCATCGCCGTCGCCGGCGGGCTGGGGGACAAGGACGCGGTCCAGGCCGGCGTCCGGACCGCGCTCGCCGCGGTGTGAGGGCGTGAAGGTGTGAGGGTGTGAAGGTGTGAGCGTGTGAGGGTGTGAAGGTGTGAGGATGTCGGCCGACTGACGCTGGCCAACCAAGGTTGACGCCGGCCAATCAAGGTCGCCTGCCGGTTTCCTGTTCTGCTTCGCGGTCGGCCGGTCTCAGGCCGATGTCACCGTGACCGCGCCCGCGTTCGACGACACCTTCAGGTGCCGGGTCGCCGACGGATCGTTGGGCACGTCCACGGTTCGCGCGCCCGCGTTGGTGGACGCGTCGACGGCGTAGCTCCCGTCCGGCACGGCCACGGTCACCTCGCCCGCGTTGCTGTGCGCGGTGACCTCGTTCGGCGGCGCGGTGAAGGCCAGGTGGACCGCGCCGGCCGAGGCCTGGACCCGCACGCTCGGGGCGCTCAGGGCCTTGCCCTCGACCTCGCCCGCGGCGGCCGTGATGTCGACCGCTCCGGCGATGCCGGCCACCGTGACCTGGCCCGCGTTGTCGGTGATCGTCACCGCGAGCGAGGGCGGCACCGTCACGTCGTAGGCGATCCCGCAGTCGTCGCAGTTGGCGGTCAGGTCCAGTACGCCGTCGATGACCGCCTGGCCCGGGGTCGGCGGCCGGTCGGAGTGGTAGTCGATGTCGCGGTGCACGATGACGCCGCCGCCGGTGTCTCCGCTGTGCACCACCACCTGGCCGGCGCCGTTGTCGATCCGCAGTGCCCGGACCTGCTGGGTGATCGTGGCGTCGACTTCGACGTGGTGGTCGTTGAGATAGCTGCACCCTGACACGCCGACCGTGACTGCGGCCGCCGCGCATGCCGCTGCCAGTGCGGCGATCCGGCCCCCTGAAGTGCGCACGGCACCCACCCCCATCGATGACAAGCCCACGCGGCGCCGATCGCCTGCGCTCATTGCCAGCGTAGAGAGTGCAGAGCCAGTTTGCAAAGACTCTCTGCAAAACTGTTTGCAGAGTTCTCGGCATAGCGCGGCATGCGAGGTATGGTGACGCCGTGCCCCAAACCCCTCCCGAACCGATCGGCACCGCGGACGGCGACCGGTCCACCATCTACCGGGTGCTGTCCAACCCGCTGCGCCGCCGCATGCTCGCCTACCTGCAGCAGCACCGCGAGGCCAACTCCACGAGCCTGGCCAAGGCCCTCGGCGAGAGCACCGGCACCACCAGCTACCACCTCCGCAAGCTCGCCGAGCTCCGCTTCGTCGAGGAGATCCCGGAACGCTCGACCGGCCGCGAGCGCTGGTGGCGCGCGCTGCCGATCCAGCTGGAGGCGCCAGACCCGGGGGTGATGGACCCCGCCGAGTTCGCGGCGCTCGCGGAACGCGCGCGGGAGCAGGCGAAGCACGACATCGACCTGTACTACCGGGTGCTCACGCAATACGAGGGTCCGGAAGGCTGGGCCCAGGCGTTCCGTGGCGGGTTCTGGATGAGCAAGGAAGAGTTGTTGGGTTTCCTGAACGAGTACAAGCAGCTCCAGTGGAAGTACGGGCACGCCGATCCTCGCGAGGCACCGGAGGGGGCGCGGCTGATGGCTTTGCGGACGTACGTCGTCCCCGAGCCGCCGGATGAGGCGGCGGGGGAGAACGAACAGGTTGAGGGGTGAACCTCCTTCCGAGACTGATCGCCGTCAGCGGCCCACCCGGCGCGGGCAAGACGACGTTGGCGCACGCGCTGGCCGATGCGCTCGGCTGGCCGGCGGTGTGTCGTGACGAGATCAAGGAGCGCATGGTCGGCGCCGATCCCGCCGAAGACCTGAATCTGAAGACGCTCGACGTGTTCTTCGGCACCCTGGCTGACCACCTGCGATCGGGGACGAGCCTGGTCGCGGAGGCGGCGTTCCAAGACCGCCTCTGGCGTCCGGGGCTCGAGCCGCTGCTCGGCCTGGCCGACATCCGCGTCGTGCGCTGCGTCGTCGACCCCGAACTCGCTCGTGACCGTATCGCCCACCGGGCCGCCATCGAGTCTGCGCGCTCGGCGCACGATGACGCGGCCTTCCTGCGCCGCATCGCCGAGGGGCAACGGCCGATCGACTCGTGGGTGCCGATCGCGCTGGACGTTCCCACCTTGACCGTGGATACCACCCGGGAGTGGGAGCCGTCCTTGGCCCGGATCGTCGAGTTCGCCACGCGCTGACGTCCTGCGAGGTCAGACCGCGGGCAGCACGATCACCGAGCCGGACCGGACGTCGAGGCGGAAGGCCTGGCGGCCGGCGGCGAAGCGGGGGTGCGCGCCGCCGCTGATCTGGACACGTAATCGGTGGCCGGGGAGGAAGCGGTGTGCGGTGGAGGACATCGGGACGGTGATCGCGCGCGGCGGCGGTCCGGTCACGCGGGTGATGCCGTCGCAGACGTTCCAGGAACGGCCACGTTCGTCGACGTCGCAGAGCCGGACGAACAGCGTCGCGGCGAGTGGTTCGGCGCCGGGCCCGACCAGGATCTCGGCAGCCACCGCGCCGATCACCTCGGTCGCTTCGGTCAGCGGCGGACCGGTGAATACGAGGACATCTTCACGCTCCTCCAAACTCTTGTTGTTCTGGACTCCTGACTTCTGCGCCAGGCTGTTGCCGCCGACGGACGGGGTCGGATCGTCAGGGTCGTAGCGGACGACGCCCACCGCGACCTCCTTCTGCGGCGGTTCGCGGCTCAGAGCGCCGCCGGGGTGCGGGTACCAGGACAGCGGGATGGCCGCCGGCGGCCAGGCCGTCAGGTCGCGCCATCCGGTGGTGCGGCCGACAGCAACGCGTATCCGCTCTTGAGGCGGCGCAGGGCCGGTGAGATGCCCGCGTAACCAGGCCAGTGACTCGGCGAAGATCCTTCCGGCTCCCTTCCGCAACGCCGAGGTGTGCGTCCAGGGCCCGATCAGCAGCGATCGGTGTCCGGCGGGCAGTCGGCCGTACTGCTGGAGCGCCTGGTCCAGAGCCACGTCGGCCCAGCCGCTGAGCACCAGCGTCGGGACGGTGAGGTGGTCGGCCGCGTCGAGCAGATCCGTCCCCTGCCAATAGCCGTCGGTGGGGACGGGATGGGACGCCGCGCCATGGAATCGGCGCGGACCGGGAAGCTGCGTCTTGACCATGGTGGTCGCGATCAGGGCGTCGTCGAGCGCGAAGACCCCGCTTCGGTGGAAGAGGCCATGCGGATTGTGCAACGGCATCTGCATCACCATGGCCTTCAGTTCAGGCGGCGGGTCGGCGGCCAGGGCCCAGTGCGCATACGCCACCGCGCTGGGACCGACCAGCCCGAGCCGGCCGTCGAACCAGGGCTGCCGACGCAGCCAGGCGACCGTCGAGCGGCCATCGGGCCCGTCGTCGCGCCAGGGCTGGAAGACGCCGCCGGATCCGGCCGTGCCACGGGTGCTCTGTAACAGCACGTGGAAGCCCTGCTCGGCGAATGCCACGCCGTACAACGCCGCCCACCGCAAGCCACGGCCGTACGGCGAGCGCACGAGCAGGGTCGGGAAGTCCTGCGGCGTCCCGGAATCGGGGAAGTAGTGGTCGGCGAGCAGCTCGACGCCGTCGGCCATCGGTATGCGGAGCCCGGGCTCATAGGACACGCCGACCCGCGGGGCGGGCATCCCGCGCAGGATTCTGCGGGCTATACGGGTGCTGACTGGGAGCTTCATGGCACTGCCTCCTTGATTTCGGACTTGGTTTCGGAGAGTCACTGTTCCTGAGCGGAGAGTAGTTCTCGTATCACGTACGAGAATAGAGCTGTCAAGATTGACTGCGCAACCGATCTCGAGAGGAAGTCGGCGTGGATCCCGAAACGCTGTGGTCAGAGCGTCGAAATCACCGAGGCCGGCCCCCGGCGCACACTCGGGAGGCCGTCGTCGCCACGGCGATCGGCGTCGCGGATGCCGAAGGCCTGTCCGGGCTGACCATGCGCGCGGTGGCGACCGCCCTCGGCTCCGGCACGATGTCGCTGTACACGTACGTGTCCGAGCGCGATGCCCTGCTGGAGTTGATGATCGACGCCGTGACCGGGGAGCAGGAGTCGCCCACGGCCTCCGGCGACTGGCGTGCCGACCTGGCCGCCTTCGCCCGAGCCCAGCGGACCCTGCTGCGCGGCCACCCCTGGCTCCCGGTCGCGCTGACCGGCCGCCGCACGCTGGGCCCGAACGCCCTCAAAGCGCTGGACCACGGGCTCGCGCTGCTGGAGCCCTCAGGCCTGGCGCCGAGCGAGCGCGCTGAGGCGATGGCGCTGGTCAGCGGCTTCGTGGTCACGTACATCGGCCGCGAGGTGGCGGAGCACCAGGCGCTGGGACGCGCCGGCGACGCACGGCAGTTCAGCGAGTCGAACGCGCGCTACCTGGCGACGGCGGCGGCCTCCGGCGCGTATCCGCACCTCGCGGCGGCGATGGCGGACACAGCGGCAAAGGAGGCCAAGGAGTCAAAGGAGTCAAAGGAGTCAAAGGAAGCGAAGGAAGCGAAGGAAGCGAAGGAAGCGAAGGCGATCAAGGCGACCAAGGCAACTAACGCGGCTAGGACGACTAGAGCGGCCGAGAAGAACACAGCGGCGAGCACCGAGCAACTGCCCGATCCCGACCAGGCCTTCGAGCGGATGCTGGCGCAGCTGATCAGCGGGTTGGGATAGTGGCCCATCCCGTCGTCCCGAACGAAGCAACCTGTCTGCCAGTCGGACGTCACTGTGTTGAAAGCCGAAGTCGTCCTGGAGAGGGAAACTCATGAACGTCAAGGTGCCCGTCGCCCTGGCCATCCTCGCGGTGTCCGCCATCGGAGTGAGCGGCTGCGCGTCCTCGCCGTCCAAGAGCGCCGCGTCCACGCCGATTGGCGCCGTCACCGGATCGACCTCGGACACGTCCCCGTCCGCCCTCGCGGCGTCGACCTCGGCGACCTCGGCGGCGTCGTCCTCCTCGTCCTCGGCGGCCGCCAGCCCATCGAGCTCGGCCACCTCGCACGGCCCGGTCCGCACCGACATCCCGGCGAGCGCGATGCTGACCCAGTCGGACCTGGCCCGCCCCACGCGCGGGACCTGGACTTCCTCCGGCCCCGACCAGAACACCCCCGGCCAGCAGATCCTGGACCCGGACAACTGCGACACGATCCTGCGTCCGCAAGCTCCCGACCCGCGATACCCGCACAACCCCGCCTGGGCGAACATGCGCAGCTCGATGTGGACGGGGGCGAACAACGCTCAGGTCAGCGAGTCGGTGATCACCTACACCTCGGCTGCCGCCGCCGGCCAGGACCTCGCCACGCACAAGAGCTGGGTCGCGAACTGCGCGGCCCGCTTCCAGTGGACTGACCAACCCTCAAGGGCCGTGATCACGACCGCCGCACTGGACGGTGTGAGCGACGCCTACGGCATCCGCGTCGTCATGTACCCGCCGGACCAGCCGGCCTCGGTGGCGAAGGTCGAGGCCTACGACTACATGGCGGTGATCCTGCGGGGCAACAGCCTCACCGTCCTGAACGTGTCCGACGGGGCCTCGGACTCCACCAAGGCGCAGGATCCGGGGTCGACCGTGTTCGAGCACGACGTGCAGGCCGCCACGTTGAAGCTGGCCGCCACTTTCGCACAGTAGACCCGAGCCGCAGACCAAGCGGATGAATAGAACCGTCAGCGAACCGCCGCCTCGGCGGCGACCGGGTCCTCCTCCCGGCCCCACCGCGAAGGACTCACCCCCTTCGCCCGCTTGAAAGCCACGCTGAACGCGAACGCGTCCTGATACCCGACCGCCCGAGCCGCCGCGGCGACCGTCGTCGCCGCGTCCTCGCGCAACAGGTCGGCGGCCATCGTCATCCGCCAGTCGGTCAGGTAGGCCATCGGCGGCTGCCCGACCAGCCGGGCGAAGCGGGCGGCGAACGCGGCCCGCGACATCCCCGCCACCTCCGCGAGCTCGGCGACCGTCCAGGGCCGGGCCGGTTCGGTGTGCAACTGGTCCAGGGCGGTGCCGATCGAGGGGTCGGTGAGCGCGGCGTACCAGGACGGCCGGGCCGGGCCGATGCTCGCGCACCACGAGCGCAGCGCCAGGACCAGCACCAGGTCCAGCGAGCGGTTCAGCACGGCGTCCTGCCCGGGCTCCTCGCGCGCGGCCTCACCGGCCAGCAGCTCCAGGGCCGCGCCGGTGCGCGGCCCGGCCGGGACGACGGCCAGCGGCGGGAGCATCGCCAGCAGTCGGCGGCCGGCCTCGCCGCGCAGCTGGAACATGCCACGCAGCACCCTGGTCGCCCCCGGCAGCCCGTCGCCCCAGGTACGCGGGGCCAGGCGAGCCTCCAGAACGGCATGCGCCCGCGAGTCGCCGAGCAGCTGCTTGTGACCGCCGCGGATCAGCACCTGCGGCGGCGTCGCCAGGTCGTCGGAGATCGTGTGCCGCGCGCTGTGCGTGACTAAGGCGATGTCCCCGGCCGCGAGTCGGGCCGGCGGTACCGAGGGCACATCCTCCAGCCGCAGCATCGCCGGGCCGCCGAAGGTGGCGAACACCGTGAGCGCCGGGGCGTCGGCATACGTCATCGACCACGGCGGCCGCTGGATCAGCTGCCGCACCCGCGCGTCAGTGGCTCCGGCGCGGCGGAGTAGATCGCTGAGCGTGTCCACGCTCCCGAGGCTAGACGATCGCAAAGGTTTCAGCGACGTTCTCCCATGGAGAGTCCAGATCGACCACGGTTACCTGGAGAGGTGAAGAACTTCCTGATCCTGGGCGGTACCGGCAAGACCGGCCGCCGCATCGCCTCCCGCCTCACCGCCGCCGGCCACGAGGTCCGCACCGCCAGCCGCACCGGCGGTGACGTCCGGCTCGATCTCGACGACCCCGCCACCCACGCCCCGGCCCTGGCCGGGGTCACCGCCGCCTACCTCATCGAACCCGGGAGCGTCGCCGGCGTCACGGACCCGCCCCGGATGGCGGCCCTGGTCGACGCCGCGGTGGCGGCGGGGGTCCAACGCCTGGTCCTGCTCTCCGCACCCGGCGCCGACCGGGAGACCCACCCGCTCCACACCACCGAGCAGGCGGTCCGCGGATCGGGTCTGGAATGGACCGTCCTGCGCCCGGGGTGGTTCGCGCAGAACTTCAGCGAGGACTTCTGGCTCCCGGCGGTCCGCGGCGGAACGCTCGCCTTCCCGGCCGGCGAGGCCCGCCTGTCCTTCATCGACGCCGAGGACATCGCCGACGTCGCCACGGCGGCGCTCACCGCGGACGGCCACCGCGGCCAGGTCTACGAGCTCAGGGGTCCGCGATCGATCGGCTTCGGCGAGGCGGCCGACCTGATCGCCAAGGCGTCCGGAAAGCCGCTCCAGTACCTCGCGATCACCCCCGAGGCCTTCCTTGAGCAGCAGCTCTCCCGCGGCGTCCCGCAGCAGGTGGCCGAGCGCATGACCCACCTGATGACGATCGACAGCACCCGCGTTCCCGACGGCCCGACCGACGGTGTCGAACGGGCGTTGGGCCGGGCCCCGCGCCGCTTCGAGGACTTCGTCATCGCGGCGGCGGCCACCGGCTGCTGGAGCTGAGGGCCGCCGAGGCTGCCGGGCCGCCGGGGCCGCGAGTTTTTCACCGGATGGCGGCAGCCCCGCGCCGCCCGGGGCGCGCCGCCGCCGCGCCCCGGTTACTAAGGACCCATGCCCGACTTCCTGACCGGCGAGCAACACGTGATCACCGCCGGCCCCTACCGCGCGGTGATCACGGAAGCCGGCGCGGGGCTCAGAGAGCTGACCCACGACGGCGAACCCCTCGTCCTCACCTACGCCGCCGACGAACCCGCGCCGGCGGCGTTCGGGCAGCTCCTGATCCCCTGGCCGAACCGGGTGGCCCGGGGCCGCTACCGCTTCGACGGCCGCGACCACCAGCTCGACCTGTCCGAGCCGGAGCTGGACAACGCCATCCACGGGCTCACACGCTGGTCTCCGTGGTCCCTCGTGGAACAAAGCCCCGACGCCGTCCGCCTGGCCTACGCGCTGCCCGGCTCGACCGGCTACCCGTTCCGCCTCGACCTCCAGGCCGAGTACCGCCTGGACGCCGCCGCCGGCCTGACGGTCACGCTCACCGCGACCAACCCCGGCACCCGGGCGCTGCCCTACGCCCACGGCATGCACCCCTACATCACCGTCGGCGAACCGCTGGACACCTGCACGATCCAGCTTCCGGGCACCCAGTACCAGCCGGTGGACGACCGGATGATCCCGACCGGCGGCCCGAAGGACGTCGCCGGCAGCGAGTACGACCTGCGCGCCGGCCGGGTCCTCGGCTACCAGAAGATCGACATCGCCTTCACCGGCCTGGACCGCGGAGCCGACGGCCTGGCCCGGGTCCGCCTGACCGGCAGCCGGCGCAGCACCTCGTTCTGGTCGGACCGGGCCCAGCCGTGGCTGGAGATCTACACCGCCGACAACGTCCCCGCCGAGAGCCGCCGCCGCGGTCTGGGCTGCGAGCCGATGACCGGCCCGCCGAACGCCCTGGCCAGCGGCGTGGATCTGATCCGCCTGGAACCGGGCGCGCAGTACCGCGGTTCGTGGGGGATCGCAGCCGGCTGACGACCACCCGGCCGGCTGACGACCACCCGGCCGGCCGACGACCAGCCGCCGGATCCGGCCGGCCGCCGCCCCGGCGCCCGCCCATCAGCCACCCGCCCGACAGCCACCAGCCCAGCCGCCACCACCAGCAAGGGAGCCCGCTCATGCCGTTGTCCCCGGCCGTGACCTCGACCCACAACGCCGACCTGGAGGGCGCCGACGTCCTGGTGCTCTACGGCATCACCGGCGACCTGGCCAAGAAGATGCTGCTGCCGGCGCTGTACAAGCTCACCGAACGCGGCCTGCTCAAGGTCCCGGTGGTCGGCGTGGCCTATTCGGACTTCGACGACGCGGCGCTGCGCGCGCACGCCCGCCAATCGGTGCTCGACGCCGGCTACGAGCTCGACGAGAAGGTGTTCAAGAAGTTCGCCGCCGGCCTGAGTATCGTCACCGGCGACTTCACCGACCCGGCGGTCTACGCGAAGATCGGTAAGGCGATCGCCGGCAAGGGCTTCGCCGCGCACTACCTCGCGATCCCGCCCTCGCTGTTCGACAAGGTCGCCGCCGGGCTGGCCGAGGCCGGGCTGAACAAGGGCGCCCGGCTGGTCGTGGAGAAGCCGTTCGGTCACGACCTGGCCTCGGCCCGGCAGCTGGAAGCCGACCTGGAGCGGTACTTCGACCGCGATCACCTGCTGCGCGTCGACCACTTCCTGGGCGATGAATCGGTGGAGGGCCTGGGCACCTTCCGGTTCGGCAACACCCTGCTGGCGCCGGTGTGGGACCGCTCCTCGATCGACAACGTGCAGATCACCCTGGCCGAGGACTTCGACGTCGCCGACCGCGGCTCCTTCTACGACGCCGTCGGCTGCCTGCGCGACGTGGTCCAGAACCACCTGTTCCAGGTCATGACCCTGCTCGCGATGGACCCGCCGACCATCGCCGACCCGCAGGCGCAGGCCCTGGAGAAGTGGCGGCTGCTGCACTCGGTGCGGACCGTCGAGGCGGCGGACGTCGTGCGCGGGCAGTACGAGGGCTATCTCGACGTGCCGGGCGTGAAGAAGGGCTCGCAGACCGAGACCTACATCGCGCTGCGGCTGTGGATCGACAACTGGCGCTGGGCCGGCGTCCCGTTCTACATCCGCAGCGGCAAGGCGCTGGCGGTGACCGCGACCGAGGTGTGCGTGCAGCTGCGGCGGCCGCCGTCCGAGCTGTTCCGGGGCCTGGCCGACGACGTCCCGCCGAACCTGATCCGGATCCGGCTGGAGCCCGGCGCCGGGATCGCGTTCGAGCTGATGGCCCGGCGCGGCGAGCGCGGCCAGCTGCCGGTGGCGTTCCCGATGGGCATCGACTTCGAGAAGGTGCTCGGCGGGCAGGCCAAGCCCTACGAGAACATCCTCTACGCGGCGATCGTCGGCGACTCCAGCGGCTTCGCGTTCTTCCCGGCCATCGAGGAGAGCTGGCGCATCGTCGGCGACATCATCGAGGGCGCCGAGCCGACCGTCTACAAGGCCGGCAGCTGGGGCCCGGACCAGGCGGCGAAGCTGCCCGGCGCGGACGGCTGGCACAACCCGGCCGAGAAGCTGTTGGACGACACGCCGGTCCAGTCCGAGGCGCCGGCCGAGCCGAAGCTGTCGGCCTACGAAAAGGGCCGGGCCGCGGCGGAGGGACAGACCGCGCCGAAGGGACAGACCGCAGCGAAGAGCCGCGCCGCGGCGAAGAGCAAGTAGGACAGACCGGGAAGCGAACCACTGCCGGGGCGCGGTGGTTCGCTCCCTGATGTCCGGCTATCCGCCGATTACACTCGGCACGTGCCGGTCACCCCCGCCGGCGGCGCCGACGGCCGGGTGTGCTCCGTCGACCAAAGCCGCTCCCTGCTGCGGATCCCGCGCCGCGTGCACCCTCCGCTGACCACCATCACCTGGCGGCTGGCGCTGGCCCTGGGGATCGTCGTGCTGGGCGCGGTCGTGGTCTGGCTCGGCCGGGACGGCTACCGCGACTCCACCGGCCGGCCGGTGGGCTGGCTGACCGCGTTCTACTACTCGACCGTCACCCTGACCACCATCGGCTACGGCGACGTGGTCCCGGTCAGCGACACCGCGCGCCTGGTCAACACGCTGGTCATCACCCCGCTGCGGCTCAGCTTCCTGCTGATCCTGGTCGGCACCACGCTGCGGGCGCTCACCGAGCGCACCCGGGCGCAGTGGCGCGAGCAGAAATGGAGGCACAAGGTGCGCGCTCACGCCCTGGTCATCGGTTACGGCACCAAGGGCCGGGCGGCGGTGGACGCGCTGCTGTTCCGCGGCTGGCGGCCGCGCGACGTGGTGGTGGTCGACGTGGATCGGGAGGCGGTCCAGGACGCGAACCGGGTCGGCCTGGTCGGGGTGGTCGGCGACGGCACGCGCACCGCCGTGCTGGACCGGGCCGAGGTCCGCAAGGCCGCGCAGGTGATGGTGACCACCGGCCGCGACGACACCGCGGTGCTGGCCGTGCTGACCGTGCGCCGGATGCACAAGCGGGTGCCGATCACCGCCTCGGTGAAGCAGACCGAGAACGCCCCGCTGCTGCGCGACGGCGGCGCGGACGTCGTCATCACCTCCTCGGAGGTGGCCGGGCAGCTGGTCGGGACGGCCGCGGTGAACCCGACGGTGGGCATCGTGATGGAGGACATGCTCTCCGGCGGCCTGGACCTGCGGGTGCTGGAGCGCGATCCGGCGCCCGCGGAAGTCGGGCTGGTCCCGCAGCAGGTCCGGGAGGCGGTGATGGCCGTGGTCCGGGACGGCAAGCCGGTGCTCTACGACGATCCCGGGCTCGGCGTCATCCGGTCCGGCGACCAACTCGTGGTGCTGCGTTCGACGCCGCCGGAGCCGCCGGCCCAGGTGCACCGGCGGCGGCTGCGGCGGCCGCGGTTCACCGGCGATCCCGGCGACGATCAGCGGGATTGACCGCCGGACCGGCGTCGGCGCGCCCCGCGTCGTAAGCCGACGTCGAAGCGCGCGCTTCGGGCACGGGCTTCATCCCGAACCGCCGGAACAGCGCGGTCTGCACCTCGCCGGTATCGCGGTTCTTGGTCTCCGGCACATAGCGCCCGACGAACATCAGCCCGACCACGCACACCCCGGCGAAGATCAGGAACGTCTGGCCCTGGCCGATCCCGTTGGCCACGGTCAGGAAGGACTGGCTGACGATGAAGTTCGACAGCCAGTTCACGGTGGTCGCCGCGCTGGAGCCGTCGGCCTTGGCCCGGTTCGGGAAGATCTCGCCGACCAGCACCCAGAACACCGGCCCGAGGCCGCCGGCGAAGGCCGCGATGTAGGCGACCATGAACAGCAGCGTCAGGTTGGAGTTCCAGTTCCAGATGAAGCTGAAGCCCAGCAGCGCCACGAAGCCGGCCATCCCGGCCAGCGAGATCAGCAGCAGCTGGCGCCGGCCCAGCCGGTCGATGGTGTTGATGGCCACGACCGTCATCACGAAGTTGATGATGCCGATGTAGACCGAGTAGATGATCGAGTTGCTGGCGCTGCGGCCGGTCTGCTCGATGATCGTCGGGGCGTAGTAGATGATCGTGTTGATGCCGCCGAACTGTTGCAGCGCGGCCATCGTCACCCCGACGATCATCGCCGGCCGCACGGCCGGGGTGAGCAGGATCCGCCAGCCCTTCTCGTTCGCGCCGCGCGCCGCCTCCTGCCGCGCGGCCTGCTCAGTGCGCTGCCGGTAGACCTCGATGATCTCGTCGGCCTGTTCGCCGTCGGTGACCTTCAGCAGGCCCTGGCGCAACTGCTCGATCCGGCCCCGGCCGAACAGCCAGGTCGGGGACTCCGGCACCACGAACCACACGCCCAGGCTCAGCACCAGTGCCGGGATCGCGCCGAAGGCGAACATCGCGCGCCAGTTCCCGCTGTGGGAGAACGCCAGGTCGATCAGGTAGGAGCAGAGGATGCCGACGGTGATCAGCAGCTGGTTCAGGGACAGGATGCGGCCGCGGATGTTCGCCGGGGAGATCTCGCCGAGGTAGACCGGGACCTGGGCCGAGGCACCGCCGACCGCCAGGCCCAGGACGAACCGCGCGACGATCAGCGTCCCGTAGTTCTGCGAGACGACCGCGATCAGCGTGCCCACGGCGAACACCAGACCGAACAGCGTGACCGTCTTCTTGCGGCCCAGGGTGTCCGAGATCCGGCCGGCCACCAGCGCGCCGATCATCGCGCCGATCAGCAGGACGCTGACCACGCTGCTCTTCTCGGAGTTCGAGAGGTGGAAGTCCTTGGCGATGTAGAGCAGCGCGCCGGACACCACGCCGGTGTCGAAGCCGAACAAGAACCCGCCGACCGCGATGATGATCGCCCATCCCCATACCCGCCGCTCGCCCTGTTTGGGCAGCGTGATGGCGGTGATCGGCCCGGTGGTACCGGGTTCCCGGGAGAAGCCTTGCATCGGTCGCTCGCAATCTGGCGCGCACGGGGCGGGGGCGGCATTCGCCTTCTGCCATCGTGGTCGGGCGCGCGCGCGGCGGCATGTGTGGTGGGCCGAATGGTGCGCCGCCAGGTGGGCGATCGCTGGTTCTCCAATGCCGCTCAGCGCGCCCGGCCTCCAATCCGCGCGCGCTCTTGATTCAGAGCCCGCCGAGCAACCGCGTCTCACCCCGCTCCGCGGCCCGCCGGTCCCGTGCCGCCAGGATCTCGGCGCTCTCGGCGTCCGCCGGAAGGAAGGATTCGAGGACCGACTCCGCGACCGTGACATCGACCGCCGTGGCGAACGACGTCAGCGCCGTCATCAGCCGCAGTTCGCCCTCGGGCACGGTCAGCCGCATCGGCACCGCGAACCCGAGGTACGCCTGATCGGCCGGCGTCTCCGGCACGTACCCGGCCAGCTCCGCCACCAGAGCGTCCAACCCCCGGTCCGGGCTCTGCATCGCCGTCAGCCGCAGATTGTCGATGACGTGCCGACCCCACTGAGCGAGGTTGGCGACCCGCGGCGCGATCCCGTCGGGGTGCAGCATGACCCGCAGCAGATCGATCGGCGGGGTGAGCAGGTGCGGCGCGCAGTCCTCCAAGAACACGGAGCAGGCCCGGTTGGCGGCGATCACGCGTCCCGGCCGTCGAAGCACCAGCGCCGGATACGGCAGATGTCCCTCGATCACCCGCTCCATCGCCTCGCGGACCGGAGCCAGCGCCGGGGCGTCGTAGCTGGTCTCCTCATAAGCCGGCGCGTATCCGGCCGAGAACAGCAGGGCGTTGCGTTCCCGCAGCGTGAGCCGCAGCGATTCGGCCAGCCGCAGCACGATCGCCCGCCCCGGATGCGAGCGGCCCCGCTCCATGAAGCTCAGGTGGCGCTGCGTGGTGCCGGCCCGGTTGGCCAGCTCCAGCTGGCTCACCCGGCGCGTTGTCCGCCAACGCCGTAGCTCGGTGCCGAAAGCCGGCGAGGGGTCGGAGATCGCGGTGCTCACACCGGAAGTCTTCGCCATCGACCGACGCTGGTCCATTCCCTCCAGGGAATTGGATCACCGCCCGCGCCGCCGCAGGCTGAAGCCATGCGCACCTACCGTTTGCCAGGACCCGGCTCGCTCGACGATCTCAAGCTCGCCACCGAAGACGTGCCGACCCCCGGCCCCACCCAACTTCTGGTCGCGACCCGGGCCGCGTCGCTCAACCGCCGCGACCTGTTCATCACCACCGGCCGCTATCCGCTCCCGGCCCGGGCCGGCGTGGTCCCGCTCAGCGACGGCGCCGGCGAGGTCGTCGCGGTCGGGGGCGCCGTCCGCCGCTTCACCGTCGGCGACCGGGTCACCGCGTCGTACTGGCCGCGTTGGATCAGCGGCCGGCTCCGGCCGGAGCTGGCCGACCAGCTCGGCTGCACCGTCGACGGCTGGCTGACCGAGTACGCGCTGCTCGACGAGGCCGCGGCGGTCGCGGTTCCTGAGCACCTGACCTGGGCCGAAGCCGCGGCGCTGCCCTGTGCCGGGGTGTCGGCCTGGAACGCGCTCACCCGACCCGGGACGCTGACCGCCGGACAGACGGTGCTGGTCCTGGGAACCGGCGACGTCTCCCTGTTCGCGGCCCCAGCTCGCCAAGGCGATGGGCTGCCGCGTGATCGCCACGACGTCCAGCGCGGCGAAGGCGGAGCGGCTCAGAGATATAGGCGTGGACGACGTGGTGGACTACGTCGCGACGCCGGAATGGTCGAATGAGGTCCGCGCGCTGACCGGCGGCGCGGGTGCCGATCTGGTGGTGGAGACCCAAGGCCCGGCGACTTTCGGCCAGTCGTTGCGAGCCGCGGCCACCTACGCGCAGATCTGCCTGCTCTGGGTCGTGTCGGCGCGCCCGGAAGCCCTGACCATCACCGAGGACGACCTCAACGGCTCACTGGCCACCATCCGCCGTGAGTTCGTCGGCAATCGGGGGGAGCTGGAAGCGTTGTGCCAGGCGGTCGCGGTGCACCGGATCCGGCCGATCGTGGACCGGGTCTTCGGGTTCGACGACGCGATCGCCGCCTATCGCTCCTACCGTGACGAGGACAGCTTCGGGAAGGTCGTCATCGAGGTTGATCGTCATCGAGGTTGATTCCACCCGGCCCGCTCCAGTCCCGATGTCACAGGCGGCGAGGCCGTCTCGTCTCGGGTGATGACAGGGCTGTCGAGGTGGGTCGGGATCGAGGGAAGGGCCGGTATGACGCGCGACGAGGAGTTCCAGGACCTGCGACCGCTGCTGTTCTCGATCGCGTACCGGATCCTGGGCAGCGTGGTCGAAGCCGAGGACGCGGTGCAGGACACCTGGCTGCGCTGGCAGGGCACGTCGACGCAGCCGGTCTCGGTGAAGTCCTACCTCTCGGCGGTGGTCACGCGGATCTCGATCGACGTGCTGCGCTCGGCGCGGGTGCGGCGGGAGGCCTACGTCGGGCCGTGGATGCCCGAGCCGCTGCTGGCCGACCCCTACGAGGACCCCGAGCGCGCGGCGGAACTGGCCGACTCGCTGTCCACGGCCGCGCTGCTCCTGCTGGAACGCCTGTCCCCGCTGGAGCGCGCGGTGTTCGTGCTCCGCGAGGTGTTCGGCTTCGGCTTCCCCGAGGTGGCCTCGGCGGTCGGCCGCTCGGAGGCGGCGTGCCGGCAGCTCGCGGTGCGGGCCCGGCGGCACATGAGCGAGGGCCGGCCGCGCTTCGAGGCGGACCACCGCGAACGCGAGGAACTGGCCGGCCGCTTCTTCGACGCCTTCCGCGAGGGCGACGTCGCGGCCCTGCGCGAACTGCTGGCGGCCGACGTGCACCTGGTCGGCGACAACGGCGGCAAGGCCCCGCTGATCACGCAGGAGGCATGGGGCGCCGAGACGGTCGCGGGGCTGATGGTGCAGGTGCTGGCGCGCTTCGAGCGGATCGGCGTCAGCCTGGAGCCGCGCTCCCTGAACGGACAGCCCGGCGCCATCTGCCACGCGCCGGACGGGAAGGTGCTCAGTGTGCTGACACTGGACGTCGCCGAGGGCCGGATCCAGGCGATCCACGCGCTGGTCAACCCGGACAAGCTCGCGCACGTGGGGCCGGTCGCCGATATCTGGGCTCTGAGTCGGGCGGCGGAGGAGATGATTCCGGGGGAGTAGACGGCTCTGGCGCCGGTCGGTGTTGGTGTCACCTGTTGGTGTTGGGGTTGGTCGCCGAGCAGTTCCCGGCGGAGGCGGGGGTGTTGCTTTTCCCCTTCGACGCCATCTTCGGATAGAGCCGCAGAACCGAACGCGGCGGAACACTTTCGGACATCTGCGGATCCTCGCTCAATCGGCGCCGACCGGCCACCGAGAAAAGGCCGTCTTCCGATTGCGCCGTTACGAAGCGTGGCCTCGCTAACTGCGTCTATTGCCCAGTTCATGGCTGTTTCGTAGGGCCCGTCCGGCAACCCACGGTGACCGCTTCGTAAACTTCTGATCAACTCGGCATGGGCCGATCAAACTCATGTGCTTCTTACCCTTGTGTTTCTCCGTGGGCCGTCTATAGAAATGACCGACGCGGGCTCGTATCCCACTGCCCACGAAGCGTTGATTCGGGCATTGGGAACATTCATCCCTCTTTTCGGGAAGGGAACACGCACCATGACCAATGCCGTACCACGGCACCGCCGACGAATAGCCACGGCCACGACCATGACGGCCGTCGCGGCGTTCGTGACCGCGGGGGTCGCGCTCGCGGCCCCGTCCAACGCGGACTCCGGCTCGGCGACGCTCGCCGGCAGCACCCCGGCCTACGCGACCGCCTCGGCCGACCTCGGGCAGACCGGCACCGCCGCGACCCTGAGCGTGCGGGTGTACCTCACGGGCCAGGACCAGGCCGGGCTGGCGGCTTTCGCCCGCGCCGTGAGCGACCCGTCCAGCCCGACCTACAAGCACTACCTGAGCGCCGCTCAGGTGCAGCAGCGCTTCGGGGCCTCGCAGAAGCAGATCGACCAGGTCAGCACCTGGTTGAAGGGTGCGGGCCTGACGGTCGCCGGCAGCAACACCCACTGGATCGACGTCACCGGTACCGTGGCCGCCGCGCAGAAGGCGTTCGGCACACAGCTGCACAACTACCGCACCTCTGACGGCACGCTGCGGGCCCCGCAGAGCGACGCGAAGATCCCCTCCGCGCTGTCCAGCGTGATCCTGGGCGTCACCGGTCTGTCGCAGACCTCGACGCACGCGGTCACCAACCACCAGACGGACCCGCTGACGGCGAAGAAGGGGCCGGTCTCCAACAACGACCCGTCCTGCTCGGACTACTACGCCCAGAAGAAGGCGCCGTCCACGACCCCGGCCGTGCCGTCCGGCTACACCACCCCGGCCACCCTGGCGCAGTGCTCGCTGGTCCCCTCCGAGCTCCGCCAGGCCTACGGCGTCAGCAGCACCGGCCTGACCGGCAAGGGCGCCACGATCGCGATCGTGAACTGGTACGGCTCGCCGACCATGCAGGCCGACGCCAACCAGTACGCGGTCAACCACGGTGACAAGCCGTTCGCCCCGGGGCAGTACTCCGAGGTCAACGACCCGTCGCAGTACACGAACCAGGCCGCCTGCGGCTTCGGCGACTACGGAGAGGAATCTCTGGACGTCGACATGGCGCACGGCCTGGCGCCGGACGCCAAGGTCATCACGGTCGCCGCGAACTCCTGCTTCGACAGCGACCTGATCGCGGCCGAGGCGAAGATCGTCGACAACCACCTGGCCGACATCGTGTCGAACAGCTGGGGCGAGATCATGTACTCCACCGGCGGAGACATGACCCAGGCCCAGATGCAGGCCTACGACCAGGTCTTCATGGAGGGCGCGGCCGAGGGCATCGCCTTCGACTTCTCCTCCGGCGACTGCATGAACAACGACGCCTACTCCATCTCCAAGGGCCTGAACTGCGACCCGACGTCCTCGCGCGCGCAGGTCGAATGGCCGACCAGCTCGTCGTGGGTGACCTCGGTCGGCGGCACCGCGCTGGCGCTGAACAAGCAGGGCGGCTACGGCTTCGAGGCCCCGATGGGCGACAACCGCAGCGGCCGTACGGCTCCGGGCGCCACCTCGTGGGTGCCGGCCGGTGAGACCTTCGGCGGTGGCGGCGGCGTCAGCGAGAGCATCGCTCAGCCCTGGTACCAGAGCTGGACGGTTCCGAACAGCGAGTCCACCACGCTGATGAGCGGCGCCAAGGCCTCCCAGCCGATGCGCACCATCCCGGACATCTCGCTGAACGGCGACCTGTACTTCAGCAGCACCCTGGTCGGCCAGACCACCAACGGTGCCTACGGCGAGGCCGGCTACGGCGGCACCTCGGTGTCGGCGCCGTCCTGGGCGGGCATCCTGGCCGACGCGCAGCAGGCGCAGTACGGCGTCCCGGTCGGCTTCGCCAACCCGGCGATCTACGCCCGCTCGTTCCTGACCAACGACGTGGTCCAGAGCCCGAAGCAGATCTCGGGCTCCCCGACCCACTCGGTGGTGTTCCAGTACCCGGCCAGCAGCGGACCCGGCATCGCCGGCCAGTACCGGCTGATCCAGTACGGCGTCGACGAGGGCCTGCCGGCCGCTCGCGGGTACGACGAGGCCACCGGCGTGGGTTCGCCGAACGCCTGGTTCCTGCGGTCGTTCGGGTTCGGCCACTGATCACCGGGCGCTGATCACCTGACGGTGTTGGAGCCCGCGCTCTAGAACGGATCGGCCGCGTCGCCCTTCGGGGCGGGGCGGCCGGTCCGTTTCCGCAGCTGGGCGGGGTTATGGTTGCGCGGCCGACGGGCCGGGGTGCATGATTTCGGTGTCCATCGTCCCCGATGACCACCAACGAAGAATGCTGATGCAGAGAATGGAGGCCGCCGACACCGCCGTTGCCCCATGACGGGAACGGAGCCGGTGCGGACGGCTGGTTTTGCGGGCTCGCGCGCTGCTGTGGCGCTTGGCGGCCCCTTCGGTTCTAGTGATTCCGGTGCTGATGCACCCATCGCTTCAGCGATTCTCTCCGGAACCCGAGCGCGGGCGGCTGTCGCGGCACGTCGGTACGGTGTTCCGCCCACGATGATCGCCGCGGTCGCCGAGCGGCGTGCCGCGGGCGACTGGCGCGGCGCGTGCGCCGCCGCTGACGTCGATGTGTGTCTGAGGCCTGATTCGATCCGCCGCGACTACGGCGCCGAGATCGCCGACCAGGCGTCGCGCGTTTTGCGTGACCTGGCACCGGATCTGCTGCGCTGGCACCTACCGCGACGCGGACACGGTTGCGGCGATCTGCTCGCCGGGCTGCTCGTGCCACTGGCGGAGTTCACCGATGGCAGTCGGCGGCTGACGCTGGCGGCGGCCACTGCACAGTCCGCGCTCGATGCCGGGCAGCGGATCGTGCTGGTGGTGCTCGGCGGAGGTGATGACGGGGCGACGCGTTCGGTGCTGGAGGCCGTGCGGCTGAAGTACCCGGAGCGTCTCAGCCTGCTGCGTCACCCGATGTTCTGGAATGCGGAAGCCGCGCCGGAGCTCGCGGGGCTGTGCGACCTCACGCCTGCCGAGCGCCAGATCAGCCGGTGGCAGGACGCGGGTCTGGCCGCGGAAGCCTGGCAGGCTGCCGGGATCGAGCTCCAGCTTCCCGCCTCGGCCGCTCGGACGCGCTGGCTCGCGGCCCTGCCGATTCGCCTTCCCGGTCTTGTGGATCGGGTGCGCGCGGCGCTGCCCGGCGTGGACGAAGCCGTGGTGCGTTCCGGCGTCGGTGCGCTGGTGCTGTCCGGCCTGAACGCGGCCACGGCCGGCGCGCGGGTGGCCGCCGACCGCGCGGCCCTCGACCTGCCGATCGTCCCGAACGCGGTGTGGTCGCGGGTACTGGACGCCGACCTGCTCCGCCTCGGACACCTCGGCGAGCACGAGCTCCACCCGCTGGTCGCCTCGGCGCGCCTCGACCACCCGCAGCCGGCCGTCCCCGAATCCGACGAATGGCTCTACCGCGAGGTCCCCTTCATCGCCGGACCCGGCCACAGCGCGGGAGACATCCTGGTCCTGTGGATCCACTGCGGGACCACCCGGCACCGCATCGCCTACCACCGAAACGCCTGGCACATCCTCGACCACTCAGCCCACCCGGGCCGCGAATCCCTCCTGGCTCGCCTGGGCGGGCCGACCAACCCCTGCCAGCAGGCGCTGGACTACCTGTCCTCCGGCCGCCACGTCATCGACCTCATCGAATCCCTCCTGCACCACGGCCGCGCCACCGACATCCGCGACCTCCTGCGTACCCACGCCGGCGCAAGCACCACCTTGAGCCACATCGACTTGCCCACCGGGGGCACAGTCGGCGCCGCCCTGGCCGCGCTCCGCGAGAACACCTTGCGCCACCGCATGATCCTCGCCGGCGCCACCCGCACCCCCAGCCCCAGCACTGAAACCAACGACCACCGCCGGCGTGCCCGAAAGGGGGTTCCGGCTCGAACTCACTGGTGACCATGACACTGACTTCTGAGATTCAGACCACTGCGATGGATGCTGCCGCCGCCGGCTCCATCTCCCCGCTATCCACCGACGAGCACCTCCAACTCCAAGCCGCGGACCGCCTCATCTCCCTCACCCGCGCCGCCGCCACCGAGCCGCGGCCCGATCCCCATGTCGAGGCTCTGGCGCTCGCGGTGGCGGCCAACCTCCCGGTGCTCCTGTGGGGCCAGCCGGGCATCGGCAAGTCCTCCACCCTCGTGCAGCTCGCGCGCGGCCTGGCTCTGCCGCTGGAGACGGTGATCGCCAGCGTGCACGATCCGTCCGACTTCGCGGGGCTGCCGATCGTCGGTGCGGATCCTGCCTCGCAGGGCATTGCGATGGCGCCGCCGGACTGGGCTGTGCGGCTGCATCGGGCGGGCAGCGGCCTGCTCTTCCTGGACGAGATCTCGTCCGCGCCGCCGGCGGTGCAGGCCGCGTTGTTGCGCGTGGTGTTGGAGCGGCAGGTCGGCAGCCTCGCGCTGCCCGCGCCGGTGCGGATCGTCGCCGCCGCGAATCCGGCGGGGAGTGCGGCTGACGGGTGGCAGCTGGCGCCGCCGCTGGCCAACCGCTTTGTGCACTTGGCGTGGGTCCACGATCCCGACGTGGTGGTGCGCGGCCTCGGTGGCGTCTGGCCCCACGTGCCGTTGCCCCGCCTCGACCCGGCCGCGTTGGAACGCTCGGTGGCCAGGGCTCGCGCCGCGATCTGCGCGTTCCTGACCGTACGTCCCGACTATGCGCACCGGATGCCGACTACGGCTGCCGCTCGCGGCGGCGCCTGGCCGTCACCGCGCACCTGGGAGATGGCCCTGCGCCTGCTGGCCTTCGGCTACGCGGCCGACGCGAAACGCGAAGCTGTGGCCATCGCCATCCGAGGGGCCGTCGGTGACGGCGCGGGCCTGGAGTTCCTAGCCTTCCTGGAGCGCCAAGACCTCCCCGACCCCGAAGCGGTCCTCGCCGATCCCGAGCGGGTAGAGCTGCCCGAACGCGGCGATCTGGTCCACGCCACACTCGCCGCGGTCGTCGACGCCATCGGCCGCGACCCCATCGGCCGCGACGCCAGCCGCGACGACGGCAGCCGCCACGCCACCACCACCCGCGAGCGCTGGGAAGCCGGCTGGACCCTCATCGCCCGCCTAGCCAAAACAGTCCCCGTCGACCTCCTGGCCGCACCCGCGATGCAACTGGCCGCTCTCCGCGAGCCCCACTGGGAACTCCCCGCACAACTCGACGGCCTCGCCGCCCTCGAAGCCCTGCTGGTGTGGAGCGAATGAGCCCATTGAAACCAACCCCGGCAGTCATGGCCGGCCCAAGCCGCCTCACCGCCCGACCCCTAGACCCGCCGCCGCGCCCCAAAGCCACCCATCAGCACCCTGACCAAGACGCCGCCACCGCCCTGGACACCTCCAAACTCCTAGCCGCCCGCCGCCTAGCCGTCACCACCTGCCCCTACCTGGCCGTCCCCCTCCACGCCATAGCCATCGTCCCCACCTACGCCGTCCCCACCATGGGCGTCGACCGCCACTGGCGCTGCTACGTCAACCCCGCCTTCGTCCGCGCCACCGGCGTCCGGGACCTGGCCGGCGTCTGGCTCCACGAAATCGCGCACCTGGTCCGCGACCACCACACCCGGGCCCGCCGCCTCACCGAGGCCAGCGCCCGGCACGAAGCCGCCGGCCGCCCCGGCGATCCCCGCCTGGACCCCGACAACCCGCGCCGCGAACAGGCCCGTCTCAACATCGCCATGGACCTGGAGATCAACGACGATCTCTTCCGAGGCCTGGCCGACCCCACCGATACCGGGCCACGCCTCCCGGACGGTGCCCTGACCCCCGGCCGGCTCCGGCTGAAAGAACACGACCTCTTCGAGGAGTACCTCGTCTACGTCACCCCGACCATGGTCGCCGAGCACTGGCCAGACTGCGGCTCCGGCGCCCACAACTTCCCAGCTCCCTGGGAAGACGACGCCGCCGGCGCCCACCCCCTCGGCGACTACGAAGCCGCCGCCATCCGCATCAGCGTCCGCGACGCCATCGCCGCCGGCCGCGGCACCGCCCCGGCTGGCTGGCAGCGCTGGGCCGAGCGCTACGGCAATGCTCCGCAGGACTGGCGCACGCTCCTCGGCGCCGCCTTCCGCACCACCTTCGGCGCGGCCGCCGGCGCCGGCGACTACACCTACCGCCGCCCCAGCCGCCGCACCGCGAGCCTGGGCGGCCGCCTGGTCCTGCCCAGCCTGCGCCGTCCGCTCCCGCAGGTGGCCGTGGTCATCGACACCTCCGGCTCGGTCTCCGACGTGGACCTCGGCAGTGCCCTGACCGAGGTCGCCGCCATCACCCGCGCGGTCGGCGTCACCGGGGCCAACGTCGCCGTCCACACCTGCGACGCAGCGGTCCAGACCGCGCAGAACGTGTGCCGCGCCGAGGACCTGAACCTGGTCGGCGGAGGCGGCACCGATCTGCGTAAAGGGATCCGCGCGGCGATGAGCCGCGTGCCCCGCCCCGACGTGACCGTGGTCCTCACCGACGGCGGAACCCCGTGGCCCGCAGAGGAACCGGGCTGCCGCATCGTCGCCGGCATCTTCGCGTCCACCCGCCGCTCCCTCGCCCGCTACGACGACGAAGGGAACTTCATCGACTGCCGCCCGCCGGAGTGGATCGAGACGGTCTATCTGGAGTGAGGGCCCTGCCAGCTGGAGTAAGGGTCCTGCTAGTCGGGCTGAGAAGCCCGCAGCTTCTTCGCCCGAGACTCCAAGTAACGCTGCTCAGCCATACTCGCTGTCGCCTTGGCGGCGTTCCGATAGTTCTCATACGCGCCGTCCGCATCCCCGGCCATCTCCAGCAGGTGCGCCCGCACCGACAACAGCCGGTGGTGCTTGGCCATCCGCTCGTCCGCGTCCAACGCCGCCAGCACCGCGAGCCCGGCTTCCGGCCCTTCGAGCTCGGCGAGCGCGACGGCGCGGTTCAACGTGACCATCGGGTTCGGCGCGATGCGTTCCAGGATCAGGTACAGCGCGTGGATCTGCTTCCAGTCGGTGTCTGTAGCGTCCGTGGCGACGGCATGCGTAGCGGCTATCGCCGCCTGTAGTTGGTACGGCCCCAACTCCGGACCGCCCAGCGAACTCTTCGCCAGCTCCAACCCTTCGGCGATCAGGTCGTCGTCCCACCTGGCCCGGTCCTGCTCGTCCAGCGGCACCAGGTCGCCGCTCGCGGTCGTCCGGGCCTCGCGCCGGGAGTGCGTGAGCAGCATCAGCGCCAGCAGCCCGGCCACCTCGCCGTCGGTGGGCAGCTGCGCGTGCACCATCCTGGTCAGCCGGATCGCCTCGGTCGCGAGGTCCACGCGGTCCAGATCCTCGCCGGAGGAGGCGGTGTAGCCCTCGTTGAAGATCAGGTACAGCACGTGCAGCACGACCTGGAGCCGCTCCTCGCGCTCGGCGCCCTCGGGCAGCTCGAACGAGCTCCCGGCGGCCTTGATGCGCTGCTTGGCGCGGCTGATCCGGGCCGCCAGCGTCGCTTCCGGCACCAGGAACGCGCGGGCGATCTCGGCGGTGGTCAGGCCGCCGACGGCGCGCAGCGTCAGCGCGGTCTGCGAGGCCGCGGTCAGCGTCGGGTGGCAGCACAGGAACAGCAGGACCAGGGTGTCGTCGGTGTCCGGGACCTCCTCCGGCATCACCTCGGCGGCGAAGACCTGCTCCTCCCGGTCGCGCCGGGCGGAATCGCTGCGGACCTGGTCGATGAGCCGGCGGGAGGCGACGGTGGCCAGCCAGCCGCGCGGATTGGCCGGCACGCCGTCGGCCGGCCACTGCACGGTGGCTGCCAGGACCGCCTCCTGCACGGCGTCCTCGCAGCCTTCGAACCTTCCGTATCTGCGGACCAGCGCACCGAGGACCTGCGGGGTGAGCTCACGGAGCAGGTCCTCGATCGCCGATGCCGTCATGCCTCCAATTGTCCATCGGAGAACATGACCTGGCGCACCTCGACGCCCAAACCGTCGATGGCGGCGTCCGGAATCTGCGCCGCCAGCTCCAGCGCGCGCGCCTTGTCCTCGACGTCGATCAGGTAGAAGCCGCCCAGGTACTCCTTCGCCTCCAGGAACGGGCCGTCGGTCACCACCGGCTGGCTGTTGCGGATCCGCACCACTGAGGCCTGCGACGGGTCGACCAGGGCCTGGGTCAGGATCAGTTCCCCGTGGTCCTTCAGGTTCTGGATGAACTTGCCGTGGCCCTCGCCGATCGCCGCCTTCTCCTCGTCGGTCAGCGCGTCGATCACGGCGGGGTTGATGTGCATGCTGATCACGAACTTCATCTCGTCACTCCTCGTGTCGCGGGGCGCCCGGCGGGGCCCTGTCACCTGGTGGTCGGAGCCGCTGAGCCGTCCTTGACATCCTGGCCCGAAATTTTTCCGCGGCCCTGTTCTCCAAGATTCTCGGCGCGGCGGTGTCAAGGATCGGTAGCCGGCTCCGACTGCCCGGTGACACGTCGAGAGAAGTCGAGAGAAGTCGAGAGAAGGAGTACGGCGATGCGAACGAACCGGGCTTGGTGGGGACTGGTCCTGCTGATGCTGCCGACCCTGCTGGTCGCGATGGACATGACGGCGCTGATCCTGGCGCTGCCGCACCTGAGCGCCGACCTCGGCGCCGGCCCTGTGCAGCAGCTGTGGATCAGCGACAGCTACGGACTGACGGTGGCCGGGATGGTCATCACGATGGGGACGCTCGGCGACCGGATCGGCCGCCGCCGGCTGCTGCTGATCGGGGCCTCGGCGTTCGCGGTGCTGTCGGTGGTCGCGGCGTTCTCGGTGAGTCCGCTGATGCTGATCATCGTGCGGGCGCTGCTCGGGGTCGCCGGGGCCACCCTGGCGCCGTCCACGCTGGCGCTGATCACCAACATGTTCGGCGAGGACCGCTCCCGCGGCCGTGCCATCGCGATCTGGGCCACGTGCCAGTTCACCGGGGGAGCGGTCGGTCCGGTGCTGGCCGGGTTCCTGCTTCAGCACTTCTGGTGGGGTTCGGTGTTCCTGGCCGCGGTGCCCGCGATGGTGGTGCTCGTGCTGGCCGGTCCGTTCGTGCTGCCGGAGTACCGGGGTTCGCAGGCCGGGAAGCTGGACCCGGTGAGCGTCGCGCTGTCGCTGGCCGCCGTGCTGCTGATGGTCTACGGGATCAAGCAGCTGACGGTGGCGCACACGGTGACCGTCCCGGTCGCGGCGCTGACGGTCGGGGCGGCGATCGGCACGGTGTTCGTGCGCCGGCAGTTCCGGCTGACCACGCCGCTGCTGGACCTGCGCCTGTTCCGCAGCCGTCCGTTCACCGCGGTCCTGATCGCGCTGGTCTTCGCCGGTCTGGCGATGGCCGGGGTCGGGCTGCTGGTGACGCAGTACCTGCAAGGCGTGCTCGGGCATTCGCCGATGGCGGCCGCGGCCCTGTTCGCCCCGATGGGCCTGGGCGTGGCCGTCGGCACCATGTCCGCTCCGGCGCTGACCCGCCGCCTGCGGCAGCCGACCGCCATCGCCGGCGGCCTGGCGATCTCCGCCCTCGGCGCCCTGTCGCTGATCGCCGTCGACGGCCCCGGCAACCTGCCGCTCCTGATGGCCGGCATCGCGGTCCTGGCCTTCGGCGCCGGCCCGCTGTTCGCCCTCGGCACCGGACTGGTGATCGGCAGCGTCCCGCCGGAGCGCGCCGGCAGCGCCGCCTCGATGTCCGAGACCGGCAACTACTTCGGCGGCTCCCTCGGCCTGGGCCTGCTCGGCGCGGTCGCCGCCGTCGTCTACCGGGCCCACGCGCACGGCAGCTCCGACTCGCTGGCCGCCGCGCTCGCCGCGAGCGGTCACCAGAGCGCCGGTCAGGCGGCCGCGACGCTGGACACGGCGCGCGCGGCCTTCACCGCGGGCGTGCACGTGACCGGTGTCATCGCCGCGGCTGTCTTCGCCGCGCTGGCGGTGCTGGTGCTGGCGATGCGGTCGGCGGAGGCGGCGACAGCGACGGCTTCGATGGCGGCTTCAGCGCCAGCCGCACCGGCAGCTCAGCAGCCGGAGGCGCAGGTCGAACCTGTTATCACCGAACCGGTCCTCCAGGAAATGACTGTCTGATTAACCAAGGTCTCGTGAATGGCTTTGGCAGGGCGTCGCCGACAATGGCGACGCCCCTTTGTTCACCCATTCTGATCCGCCCGTACGGGTGACTTTTAACCCCCTTTCACAATGCTCTGACCTGCTGAAACGTTGATTGGAGCGGGTATTCGCCGGGTTGACGCACCATCCGGCCGACGGTGTAGACCGGAGATGAGCAGCGGCCGGACGGGGTAAAGCCCCCGACGTTCGCACCTTCCAACGTCAGGGAGCTTCAATGAGCATGCGCAAGACCATCGTGGCCGCCGCCATGGCAGCGTTCGCGGTCGTGGGCTTCGCCGGCACGGCCTCCGCGTCCGGTGCCGGTGCCATCGGCGGCGCGATCGGCTCGCCGGGCCTGCTGTCCGGCAACGTGATCCAGGTGCCGGTCAACATCCCGATCAACGTCTGCGGCGACAACGTGGGCATCCTGTCGGCTCTGCTCGGCAGCGCCGGCAACGTCTGCGTCAACCGCTGACGCACTCCAGCTGAGGACCCCGGGCCTGGTGGCCCGGGGTCTTTTCGCGTCCTGGGGCACCGGCGCGGGGTTCTCGCGCGGACGCCTTGGTTTGCCGTCCGGTGCGGTGCGGGAGAGCGTTGTTCGGGGAGTCTGTTCTCTAGGAGGCGCACGCATGCCGCACAACAACCGCGAACGCGATCTGCGCGGGGACGTCGACGTCAACCCGCTCTTCGCCCGCCCCGGCGAGCTGCGCAGCCGCCCCCGGACCCGGTTGGCCGACCTGCCGATGCTGCCGGAGACGGCCTACCAGGTGGTCCACGACGAGGCGATGCTCGACGGCAACGCCCGGCTGAACCTGGCCACCTTCGTCGGCACGTGGATGGACGACCAGGCCCGAAGGCTCTACCTGGAGTCCTTCGACAAGAACATGATCGACAAGGACGAGTACCCGAGTACCGCGGCCATCGAGGAGCGGTGCTGGCGGATCCTGGCCGACCTGTGGCACGCGCCGGACCAGGAGCGGGCCATCGGCTGCTCGACCATCGGCTCCTCCGAGGCCTGCATGCTCGGCGGCCTGGCCTTCAAGCGGCGCTGGCAGGAGGCCCGGCGCGCGGCCGGCAAGCCGACCGACCGGCCGAACCTGGTGATGAGCTCGGCGGTGCAGGTGGTGTGGGAGAAGTTCTGCAACTACTGGGACGTCGAGCCCCGCTACGTGCCGATCACCGAGGAACACAAGACGCTGGACGGCGCGAACCTGAAGTCCTATGTCGACGAGAACACCATCGGCGTGGTCAGCATCCTCGGCGTCACCTACACCGGCATGTACGAACCGGTGCTGAAAGTGAGCCGGGCCCTGGACGAGATCCAGCACGAGACCGGCCTGGACATCCCGATCCACGTCGACGGCGCCTCCGGCGCGATGATCGCCCCGTTCCTGCAACCGCACCTGGAGTGGGACTTCCGGGTCCCGAGGGTCGCCTCGATCAACACCTCCGGCCACAAGTACGGCCTCGTCAACCCGGGCCTGGGCTGGATCCTGTGGCGGGACCGCGACCTGCTGCCGGAGAGCCTGGTCTTCAAGGTCAGCTACCTCGGCGGCGACATGCCGACCTTCGCCCTGAACTTCTCCCGCCCGGCCGCTCAGGTGCTGGTGCAGTATTTCCAGTTCCTGCGGCTCGGGCGCCTGGGCTACCACGAGGTCCAGAAGGCGTCCATGGACGTCGCGAAGTACCTCGCCGACCGCATCGGGGCGATGGAGTGCTTCGAGCTCTGGAACGACGCCGACGACATCCCCGTGTTCGCCTGGCGCCAGAAACCCGGCTACGGGCCGAACTGGACGCTGTACGACGTCTCCGACCGGCTCCGGATGAAGGGCTGGCTGGTGCCGGCGTATCCGATGCCGGACAACCTGTCCGACACCGTGGTGCAGCGGGTGGTGGTCCGCAACGGGATGAGCATGGACCTGGCCGCGAACTTGGTGGCGGACCTGGAGGAGACGGTCGCCTACCTCGACAAGCTGACGCAGCCGCTGCCGGACGTGAACCGGTCGGTGTTCCACCACTGAGGCGGGGGTCGGCGCGCCGCGCCCCCCGTGGCCGCGTGCCTGCCCGTTCCGCGCTTCAGGCCTTGGTTTCCAAGGCTTCCGGCTCACACCGCGTGCTCGGCGAGGAACCCGGTCATCAGCCCGAGCCATTCCTTGGGCCGCTCGGCGAACGGCAGGTGACCGGTGGCGATGCGGGCCAGGCGCGCGCCGGGGATCTGCGCCGCCAACTCCTCGTGCAGATGCGGCGAGACCAGCGGATCGCCGGTGGTCGAGATGACCAGCGTCGGCGCGGCGATCGAGGCCAGATCGGCCCGCACGTCCGCCCGCCGGACCAGGTCCACGTGCTCGGGCGTGCCGGCCGGGATCAGCTTGGCCAGCCCCTCGATCGCCCCGCGCAGATCCGGCGCCGGAGTGGCCCGCAGCGCCTCGGTACTGAGCGCGACCAGCGTCAGGTACTCCGCGAGCCGCACCTTGTCGCCGGCCCGATAGAGCTCACCCCACAGCTTCGCGGCCAGATCCAGCCGCGCGTCCCGCCGCGCGAACGTCGCGGTGAGGATCAGAGCACTGACGCGCTCCGGATGCTTGGCCGCCACCCGGATCGCGACCGGCCCGCCCAGCGAGAAACCCGCCACCGCGAAGCGCCGCAACCCCTCGGCATCCGCGGCGGCGACTACCTGATCGGCGAGGAAGTCCACGCTGAGCGGCTCGGCGGCGCGCGGCGTGCGGCCGGTCCCGGGGTAGTCGACCCCGACCACGGTGTGCCCCGCACTCAGGCCGTCCAGGACCGGCCCGTAGTTCAGGGCCACGCTGCCCCCGGCGCCGTGCGCCAGGAGCAGGCCGGGGCCGGTGCCGCCGACGGTGCGGGCCAGGACGGGCTCGACGGCGGCGACGGCGGCGGGTTCGGGCGTGGCGATAGGCGTACTGCTGACCAGCATGGAAGACCCCTCACAAGAGTGTGTAGCGTTCGCTACAGAAGAACCTACCACGTTCTGTAGTGAACGATACAGAAACTTGCTCGTCGGCCGGACCCAGCCTCGGCCCGCCTCGCTAAGCCAGCCGATTGCTGAACTTCCGCAAGAGCCGTGTGTAGGACGTCTCCGGAATCCGCCGCCCCAAGAACGCCGGGATCCGCTGGTTGGCCGGGTTCCGCTTGGCCATGCGCGACACCAGCGCGGCGTGCGGGTACCGCGCCTGTTCGTACTCGCGCAGCCGCTCGGGTGCCTCCGCGGGTTCGGCCGCCGCTAGCGCCTTGCCCAGAACCCATGCGTCTTCAAAGCTCTGATTCGCCCCCTGCCCCAGCGTCGGCGGCATGGTGTGCGCGGCGTCGCCGAGCAGCGTGACGCGTCCCTCGCCCCACACCGGGCGCACCTTGTTCCAGTGGTGGCCGAAGAAGTCGAGGGTGTCGTCGGTGGCGGCGGCCAGTACCTCCGGGACTGGGGATGCCCAGTGTCCGAAGCGGCGGCGCAGGTCCTCCAGGGGTTTCTCGGGGCGCGGGTCGCCGGGCTGCCAGCGCACGTCGAACCACCACTGGACCAGCCCGCCTCCGGCCGGCATCAGGCCGCAGGCTCCTTCCTTGCCGGTGATCATGTAGTGCAGATGGGTGTCGGTGACGTCGATGTCCATCGGGCTGCGCCCCTGCCAGGTCCCGAACGTGGCCGGCGCGACCGCGCCGTCGCCCCACAGCTGTCGGCGCACCGCGGAGTGGTGGCCGTCGGCCGCGATCAGCAGGTCGGCGGTGGCTGACGTGCCGTCCGCGAAGGTCGCGGTGACGTCGCGCGCGGTCTGGCTCACTCCTGTGCACGCCTTCCCGAACGCGACAAGATCCGCGGGCAACCCCTCCGACAGGCGCTCCACCAACTCGGCCCGGGAGACCGCGCGGCTGTCGAACCCGTACGTCTGCGCGGCGTGCGCGAGATTCACCCGGGTCCGCAGCGTCCCGCCGGCGGTCCGCGCGTCGATCCGGTCCAGCCGCTGCCCGAGCCCGTCGAGGCGTACGCCGAGATCGTGCAGCACGGCATGTCCGTTGCAGAACAGCCCCAACCCGGCACCGCCGGTCCGCCGCTCCGAAGCCTGCTCGAAGACCCGCACCCGGTGTCCGTCGGCCAGCAGCCGCCGGGCCACGGCCAGCCCGCCGAGCCCCGCGCCGATCACGATGACGTCCATAATCACTCCACTACGGTGTATCTCCATTTCGAACTCTCTCCATTTCGAAGATACATCGAACCGAAGTAGAATGCGACCGTGAGCGACGCAGAGGCACAGGTAGGGACAGAGACAGCCGCAGAAGCGCCAGCCCCCGGCTTCCAACCGGGCCCCGCCGAAGCCGACATCTTCCGCGAGTTCCTGGTCGCGCTCATGGTCCACAACGAAGCCGTCGCCGCCCGCCTGGGCTTGCAGTCGGCCGACGTCGCCGCCGCGATCCTGCTCGAATCCCGCGGCCCGATGCCGGTCGGCGCGATCGCCGAGGAACTCGGCCTGCCCTCCGCCTCCGCGACCCGCGTCATCGACCGGCTCCAGAAGGCCGGCTACGTCCGCCGCGTCCGCAGCGACCAGGACCGCCGCGCGGTCTATGTCGAACTGCTCCCGGACGGCATGACCGACTACCACGCCGCCGCCGAGATCTCCCAGCGCCACCTGGCCGAGGTCGCGGCCCACTACTCGCTGGACCAGGTCATGGTCATGCTCGACATGTACCGGCGGACCACCGAGGCCTACCGCTCGGCGACCGCCGAGATCCGGAACGGCGCCGCCGGATCCTGATGTCTGCGGCCTTCCCTATGCTGCCCGCATGGCGAGGAAGAAGAAGCGGCTGCCGAAGGATTTCGACACCAGGCTCCGCTCCGGCGATGTGGACGCGGTGAAAGCGGTCTTCGAGACCACCGAGCTCGACGCCCACCAGGACGCCTACGGCCCCACCGCGCTCGGGATGTACGACATCCCGCCGGACTTGGTCGGCTGGCTGGTAGCCCAGGGCGCCGATATCGAGGCCCCCGACCACTACGGCCGCACCCCGCTGTGGCGGCACGCGCGCGTAGGCAACGACCCGGTCGTCACCGCCCTCCTGGACGCCGGTGCCGACCTCCGCTCCTCACGACGCCCCGTCCTGCGTGCGGCGGCCGAAGGCCACAAGCCCTCGACCGTGCGCCTCCTGCTCGCCCGCGGCGCCGACCCGCTGGAGCTCGACGGCGGCCGGTCCGCGCTGGAGGAGGCACTCGCGTCCTGCTCCAACGCCGCCCTGCCCGGGATGGCCGAGATCGCGGAAGTCCTGCTGGCGGCCGGAACCCCGAGCAACGAGCGGATGCGCCAGCGGGTCGAGGAGATCGGCAAGCGCTTCGAGTTCCACCGCGCGGGCTTCAACCCGGACTACCTGGCCGAGACCGATGCCGCGCTGACCCGCCTGTACGAGCTCTTCGACGTCACCCCGGTAGCGCCACGCCGCACCCACGACGGCACGTCCCCGATCACCGTGACCGCCACCACCTGGCCCGACCAGCACCAAGAACTGTGGGACACGCTGGTCCCGAGCAGCGGCCCGGCCGCCACCGCCCAAGGCGAGGCCATCCGCGTCACCGGCCGCCTGGCCCACGAAGTCCTCGACAACGGCGGCATCAACTGGGATCAGGACTTCCGGACGATGGCCCGCACCGTCCCCGCCCTCCTGGCCTCCGGCGTCCCGCTCCCCGAAGCCGAACTCGCCGAGGCGACCAAACTGGCCTCCGCCTACGGCCGCGGCACCTCCGACGAGCACGTCGGGCGACTCAGTGAGCTGGCAGTCCGCTGGGTGCTCGCCAACCCGGACCCGCTGCCGACCCCGGAACCGGCCTACAAGCGCTGAAGCACTTTGCCGCACCCGACAACGATCAGTCCCCTGAATCGCTCCGAATACGCAGGTCGGCGACCCCGCTGACATGCCGCGCGCCGCAGACGTCGCCCGGCACGACCAACTGCGGTCCCTCCGCGTCCAGGGCACCGCCGTCCCGCGTGAGCCCGAGCAGCACCGGCACGTTCCCGAACTCCGGATCGATCTCAGCCCACGACAACACGACCCGGTGCCCGTCACCGGCCCGCACCGAGATCAGGAACCGCAGCCGGTCCTTGCGCTCCCCGGGTACGAAAGCCGGCTCGGCGAGCCGCGCCACGTCCAGCAACAGCGGCCCGGCGAACCGATGCCGACGGGGCCCGCTCTTGCGGCAGGTGAACTCCACCTCGCACTCGTGCCGCGGCAGCGACCACAGCTCGGGGACGCTCAGGACCCGGGGCGAGCGCACCTCGCCGTCGAGCCGTACGAGCCGTACCGGCCGAGCTGGCCGGGCCGGCCCGTCGACGGCCGGTCCGATCGCGCCGATGTGCTCAGCGACCATGGGATCCCTCCTCGCGGCGCCCGCGTCCCACCGGCGGTGCGGCCCACGATCCACAGTAGGGCGCACCCGGCTGGAAGCAAGGGGTGTCACAGCAGCTGCCAATCACTGAGCGCCATTCGTAATGGAAATGCAAGGTCTTCAGGCCTTTCCCCCTCGCGTCTGCGATGTAAGCTCGCCGGGTGGACGTCTACCGGATGGGTGAGGCCGCCGAACTGCTCGGCGTCAGTGCCGACACCGTGCGCCGCTGGGCCGATGCCGGCCGGCTGAGCGCGCAACGGGACGAGAACGGGCACCGGGTGGTCCCCGGCCCCGAGCTCGCCTCGTTCGCCGCGTCGCTGGCGTCGGCCGCCGACGAGCGCTCGGAGGTGTCCTCGGCCCGCAACCGGCTGCGCGGCATCATCACCGCGGTGACCAAGGACGCGGTGATGGCGCAGGTCGACATCCAGGCCGGGCCGTTCCGGGTGGTGTCGCTGATGAGCCGGGAGGCCGTGGACGAGCTGGACCTGCGGGTCGGCGCCACGGCGGTCGCGGTGATCAAGTCCACGACCGTGGTCGTGGAACGCGCCGGGACCGCCCGCAAGCAAGCCGACGAGGGCTGAGGCCCCGCCGGCGACGCGCGGGAGGCGGCATGTCTTCCGTGTGTCGTCCGCGCGCTGTCCGCGACCGTCGAGTAGCCGAAGTAGAAGACCGTGAAGACCCGAAGGGGGCGTTCGTGAAGAAGCCAGTCGCCGCAGCCATCGCCGCCGGCCTGTTGCTGGCCGGAGCCGGGTGCAGCAGCTCGAAGAGCACGCCGAAAAGTGGATCGTCGCCATCCTCGGCGCCGTCCTCCGGGTCCTCGGCGACCACCGGATCCTCCTCGGCGCTGTCCGCACCGGGCCCGGTCAAGGTCGCCTACGCCGCCTCGCTGGCGAACCTGATGGAACACGACCTCGGCCCGGCCTACGACAAGGCCACCGGCGGCGACTTCCAGGGCGACGCGGCCGGCTCGACCCAGCTGGTCAGCGAGATCAAGGGCAAGGTCAAGCAGGCCGACGTCTTCATCAGCGCGGCCACCGACGCCAACACCGGCCTGATCGGCGACGCCAACGGCGGCTGGGAGACCTGGTACGCCACCTTCGCCACCGCCCCGCTGGTCATCGCCTACAACCCGAAGAGCAAGTTCGCCGCCGACATCAAGTCCAAGCCGTGGAACCAGGTCATCACCGAGGCCGGCTTCAAGATGGGCTCGACCGACCCGAAGCTGGACCCCAAGGGCAAGCTCGCCGCGCAGGCGCTGACCAAGGACAACATCCCCGCCTCGGCGGTGCAGGTGTTTCCCGAGGAGCAGCTGGTCGGCCGCCTTCAGTCCGGGCAGCTGGACGCCGGCTTCTTCTACTCCAGCGAGGCCGCCGAGTTGAACATCCCGACGGTCACCCTCGGCGACATCAAGCTGCAAGCGACGTACACCGTCAGCGTCCTGAACAAGGCCCCGGACAACGCCGCCGGCATCGCCTTCGTGCAGTACCTGTTCAGCGACGCGGGCAAGGCCTTCATGACCAAGCACGGCCTCCAGTTGCAGCCGATCAAGGTGACCGGCGCCGCCGGCTCCGTGCCCGCGCAGCTCCAGACCCTGCTCAGCGCTAGCTGAAGCCCTGAAGCCGGGTACCGACACAGTGGGCACAGTGCGGTCGGCCGTCGGGAGTCCGGGAGCGCGGATGCTGCGCACCCCGTTGCCGTGGCTGGCCGCGCTACTGGTCGCCTACCTGCTGGTCCCGCTGGTCGCGTTCCTGGTCCGGGCACCGGGCCAGGGCGGCTCGGCCACCGCCGCGCCCGGCGTCGGGGACGCGCTGCGGACCTCGCTGATCACCGCGACCATCAGCACGGCCGTCGTCACCCTGCTCGGCGTGCCGCTGGGCTATCTGCTGGCCCGCTCCGGCAGCCGCACCGCCGGCGCCCTCGGCGTCGCGGTCCAGCTGCCGCTGGCGCTTCCGCCGCTGATGAGCGGCATCCTGCTGATCTACCTGGTCGGCCCGTACACCACCATCGGCCAGTTCTTCAACGGCGGGCTCACCGACAGCGCCACCGGTGTCGTGCTGGCCCAGTGCTTCGTCGCCGCGCCGTTCCTGGTGGTCTCGGCGCGCTCGGCCTTCGCCGCGGTGGATCCGGCCCAACTGGACGTCGCGGCGACCCTGGGCCACGGCGCGCTGTCCCGGACGCTGCGGGTCGCGCTGCCGATCGCCGCGCGGGGCATCCGCGCCGGGATGCTGCTGGCCTGGCTGCGGGCCTTCGGCGAGTTCGGCGCGACGATCGTGCTGGCCTACCACCCCTACACCCTGCCGGTGTTCACCTACGTGCAGTTCAGCAGCACCGGGCTGGCCGCGACCACGGTCCCGGTGCTGGTGACGCTCGGCGCGGCCCTGGTCGTCCTGCTGATCGCCGACCGCGGCCCGGCCCGGCGCGCGCACCGGCGCCGACCGGTCCGGCTCCCGGCCCCCCGCCCCCCGGCTCTGTCGCAGGGCCCTGTCCTCGACTTCCGGATGGCGGCCCGCCTCGGCGGCTTCGGGCTGGCGGTCGAGCATCGCGGGGTGGGCCGCAACCTGGCCATCCTCGGCGCCTCCGGCTCCGGCAAGTCCGCGACCCTGCGCCTGCTGGCCGGGGTGCTCAAGCCGCAGGCCGCCGAGATCTCCCTCGGCGGCCGCGACCTGGCCGCGCTGCCCGCTGAGAAGCGCGGCATCGGCTACCTTCCGCAGCACCCGACGTTGCTGCCGCACCTGCGGGTCTGGGAGCAGGTCACCTTCGGCGTCGGCGCCGATCCGGCGTTGGCGGCGTTCTGGCTGGACCGGCTCAAGCTGACCGACCTCGCCGACCGCTATCCCGATCAGCTCTCCGGCGGCCAGGCCCGGCGGGTCGGCTTGGCCCGGGCCCTGGTGCGCGAGCCACGGCTGCTCCTGCTCGACGAACCGTTCGCCGGCCTGGACGCCCCGGTCCGCGACGAGCTGCGCCGGCTGCTGCGCACCGTGCTGCGCGAGACCACGCTGACCTCGGTGCTGGTGACGCACGATCCGGACGACGCGGCGCTGCTGTCGCAGGACACGCTGCTTTTCGCCGACGGCGCCGTGTTGCAGGACGGCCCCACGCGTGCGGTGCTGACTCACCCGGCCGGCCCGGCGGCGGCCCGGCTGCTCGGCGTCCGCAACATCGCACACGGCCACGTCGATGCCGACGGGGTATTGGCAAGTGGGCCGCTGCGCATCGCGCTTCCCGAGGCGGCCCTCAACACTCCCGCGTGGCAGCACACGAAGGTGCCCGCCGCGGTCGCCTGGTGCGTTCAACCGCACGACGTCCGCCTGGTCGCCGCCGGTGGGACGGCGGCCGTTGTGGACGACGTGGCCCACCTCGGGCCGGTCGCCGAACTGCTGCTCCGGCTCGGCGACGACGGCGCGATCGACACCGTCGTCGGCCACACTGCCAGTCACGAGCTGACGGTCACCGTCCCCAGCGGTCAGGAACCGGGGATCGGCGAACGCTGCGAAGTGGACGTGCCGGGCGCGGCGGTCATCGTTTGGCCCGAGGTCTGAGAAACTTCTCCGGTGACGCCGTCAGATCTGAACTCGTTCTTCGCCACGTCCGCCGGCGTCGCCGGGGCGCTGGTGGGTCTGCTGTTCGTCGCGATCTCGGTCTCCGGTGACCGGCTTTCCCACCACGTCGATGCCCGGGCTTACCGGCTGCGCGCGTCCGGCACGCTGACCGCCTTCACCAACGCGCTCGCGGTCTCGCTGTTCGCGATCCTGCCCGGGGAGAAGGTCGGATACACGACGGTGAGCGTGTCGGTGGTGGGGCTGATGTTCGTCGCCGCGTCGGCGATCTCGCTGGTGCGGGCGCACGCGGTGAAGTGGCGGTACCGGCGGGACGCCGTCTTCTTGGCGACGCTGACCGCGGCATTCGCCTTCCAGCTCGGCTTCGGCCTGGCCATCATCGCCAAGCCGCACGACACCAACGCGGTCGACAACGTCGCGATCCTGGTCATCGTGTTCTTCCTGATCGGCATCGCCCGCACCTGGGAACTGATCGGCGGCCCGGCCTTCGGGCTCGCGCACGAGATCCGTGGGCTGGCTGGACATGGAGAGAAGAAGGAAGAAGACGAGGCCGCTTTCGGTTCTGAGGACGACGCCGCGGCACCCTAGCCGCGCGAGAGGCGCTGCCCGCCTATACAGGCGTTGTCCTGCGACCTAGACGCAGGAGCGCGTGATAGCTTCCTGCCACTCAATCGGGGCACAGTCAGGGGCGGGCATGACGTCGGATACCGAGCTCGCCGCTGCGGCCGAATCGCTTCCAGAGCCGGAACCGGTTGATGAGGACTTGGCCGCCTCCGATCCCATAGCGACCGGTAACCGCTTCACCGCGCAGTTCGACCGCTTGGTGCACCGTGACATCTTCGGCGTCAACGCCGCGGTGCTGCTGATCGTGCTCGTCCCGCTGGTCTTCGGCTACTACGCGCGGCTGCACTACTCGGCATACGCGTTCCCGCCGGACAGCCGGTACTACGTCACGATGGCGCTGCGTGACCTGGGTTTCAGCGACGCCGACGCGCTGCGCAAACAGTTCGCCAACTCCGGCACCATCGCCGAATCCTGGTACTTCGCGCACAGCGATCCCACGTGGTTGATGGTCCAGTCGCGCATGCTGTACCCGTTCTTGGCCGCGCCGTTCGTCGCGGTGTTCGGTATCACCGAGGGGATGCCGATCGCCGCGATGGTGGCGTTCGCGGTGATGCTGTGGGCGGTGACCCGGCTGGTGCAGCGGCTTTACGGGCCGACCGCGGCGCTGGCCGCGGGCGCGGTGCTCGGGGCCTGCGGGTTCATGATGACGCTGGCCGAGGCGGTCACCGATCCGGTCGCGATCGCGGTGCTGGCGTTGATCCTGCTGAACCTGCCGCTGGGGCGGCGTGCCCGCCCGCACAACCTGGTTCTGTTGGCGCTGCTGTCGGTGTTGCTGGAGCTGAGCCGGCAGGTGATGCCGACGGCTGCGGGCCTGGCGTTCTTCGGCTGGGCGTGGGCGGTCGCGTTCCCCGGACGCGGGCGGAGCCGCCGGTGGCGCAACGACTGGCTGTGGCCGTCCGCGATCGTGGTCGGGACGACGGTGTTCGTCCACCTGCTGGAGGGGCGGTTCGCGGGCAGCGGGACCGGGTCGCAGATGTCGCAGGTGTCCGCGGACCCGGGGCAGGTGGCGTGGACCATCACGCGCGTCGACGTGCTCGGGATGCTGCAAGGGGACAAGGCGCTGTCGGCGTTGCTGGCCGGGGCATTGGTGTTCGTGCTGATCCGGTTCACCGACGTCGTCTCCGGCGTGCTGCTCGGGGCGATCGCGGGGACCTACCTCGTGATGCTCGCCGGGGTCAGCCCCTCGCACATGCGGTACGAGGCGATCATGTTCCCGGTGGCCGGGCTGGCGGTCGGCGCGCTGTTCCACCGGCTGGCCCCGGCCGCGTTGCGGGGCGGGGTGGTCGGCGACGGGATGCTGCGCTCGGACCGGGTTCCGGCGGTCGACACGTGGTGGCAGCGCGGTCCGCGCCGGGTTCCGGTTCTGGGCGTTTCCAGCGTCGTCTTTCTTGCGGTGCTCGTGGGATGGTCGGCCACGCACGGCTCGGCGTCGATGGCCGGCGCCGTGCCCACCGCGCCGTCGGCGGCCGCGGCCCTGGCCGGGGATCCGCACGCCGACCTGCCCGACCGCGTGGTGCCCGCCGAGGACATCCTGGCCGGGGAGTTCACCCAGGCCGAGGAACTGATCAAGGGGAACAACTCCTCGGTGTTCCTCGTCTACGCGGACTGGCGCCATCCGATGCGCTACCGGCCGCTGACGTCTTCCGATCCGGAGTGGGGCCACCGCGGAACCGACGGGACGGTGGTGATGTATCCCGGGGACCTGAGTTCGTGGGACTGGGTCGGGCTCGCGCGGTCGTTCACCTACGACGGCACGCTGGACCCGTCGACGGTCAAGGTGACGTCCCGGGTGACCAGCCGCTACGGCGAGGACGTGACGTTCACCGTGACGGCCGGCACCGGCGCTGCGCGGGGGGTGCATCAAGGGCACGCTACGGTGCTCTATCCCTTGCGAGCGCGGGTGCCGGGCATCGTGACCGAGATGGTCTTCGATTCCTGACGCGGTTCCTGAGGCGATTCACGGCGTGACTTCCGACGCGACTCCCGCCGCGTCGGACGCTCAGTCGTTCCCGGCCTCCATGGCCGCGTGATCCAGCAGTTCCTCGTCGTCAACCTCGGCACCGGCCCGAGCCGCGATGGTCTGCGCCCCGCCGTCGGTCATCGCGCCGATCAGCTCGCTCGGGAACGCACCGCCGCCGGACAGCTCCGCCGCCGCGGACCCCGCGCCGGTGCCGACCATCCCCAGCCGCGCGTACTGCTCCAGCTTGGTCCGCGAGTCGGCGATGTCGAGGTTGCGCATGGTCAGCTGGCCGATGCGGTCGACCGGGCCGAAGGCCGCGCCTTCGGTGCGCTCCATCGACAGCTTCTCCGGGTGGTAGCTGAGCGCCGGGCCGGTGGTGTTGAGGATCGAGTAGTCCTCGCCACGCCGCAGCCGCAGCGTCACCTCGCCGGTGATGGCGCGGCCGACCCAGCGTTGCAGGGACTCCCGGATCATCAGCGCCTGCGGGTCCAGCCAACGGCCTTCGTACAGCAGCCGGCCCAGGTGGCGGCCCTCGTTGTGGTACGCGGCGACGGTGTCCTCGTTGTGGACGGCGTTGACCAGGCGCTCGTAGGCGATGAACAGCAGGGCCATGCCGGGGGCCTCGTAGATGCCCCGGCTCTTGGCCTCGATCACCCGGTTCTCGATCTGGTCCGACATCCCCAGACCGTGCCGGCCGCCGACCGCGTTGGCCTCCAGGACCAAGTCGACCGCGGTGGCGAAGACCTTGCCGTTGATGCTGACCGGGCGGCCCTGCTCGAAGCCGATGGTGACGTCCTCGGTGGCGATCTCCACCTTCGGGTCCCAGAACCGGACGCCCATGATCGGCTCGACGATCTCCAGGCCGGTGTCCAGGTGCTCCAGGGACTTCGCCTCGTGCGTGGCGCCCCAGATGTTCGCGTCGGTGGAGTAGGCCTTCTCGGCGCTGGCCCGGTAGGGCAGGTCGCGCTCGGTGAGCCACTGCGACATCTCGGCCCGGCCGCCGAGCTCGCTGACGAAGTCGGCGTCCAGCCACGGCTTGTAGATCCGCAGCGCCGGGTTGGCCAGCAGGCCGTACCGGTAGAAGCGCTCGATGTCGTTGCCCTTGAAGGTCGAGCCGTCGCCCCAGATCTGGACGTCGTCCTCGAGCATCGCCCGCACCAGCAGGGTGCCGGCCACGGCGCGGCCCAGCGGGGTGGTGTTGAAGTAGCCGCGGCCGCCGGAGCGGATGTGGAAGGCGCCGCAGGCCAGGGCGGCCAGGCCTTCCTCGACGAGCGGGGCGCGGCAGTCGACCAGGCGGGCGAGTTCGGCGCCGTAGGCCTCGGCGCGCCCGGGCACGCCGGGCAGATCCGGCTCGTCGTACTGGCCGAGATCGGCGGTGTAGGTGCAGGGCACGGCGCCCTTCTCGCGCATCCACGCGACCGCGACCGAGGTGTCGAGCCCGCCGGAGAAGGCGATGCCGACGCGCTGACCTGCTGGCAGAGACGTGAGGACCTTGGACATGGGTGTAACTATATACGACTCGCCGAATAATCATGCCACTGTCCACATCGCGGGCAGCCCGCGCCGTCATCCGGGACGGGCCGGCTTCAGGAGCGTGTCGGCATCCGGTCCGAGCCCGTCTCCGGGACGGCCGGCGTCAGGAAGTCGTCCATCCGGATCCGCAGCCACCCCGGCCGGCGCTCCTCGACCACGATCCGCAGCAGCACCCGCGGGTCGAGGAGTTCGAGGTCCGGGAACCGCCCGATCACCGGCGAGCCGACATAGGGGTAGCCGACCTGCTTGAAGTAGTCGGCGGCATCGGCGTACCCGGGCGGGACCGGGTAGTAGCGCCAGAACACGCAGTCCGGGGCCGCTCTGCGCAAGATCTCGCCGAGGAGCCACGAGGCGGTGGCGACGAAGCCCTGGCTCGCCGGCGCCGAGAAGCGCTCGACGGTACCGAACCGGTCCAGGAACAGCCGCTCCAACCCGTCGATGGTCTCCAGCGCGAACTGCCACTCCCGCGGGTCGCCGGTCTCGTCCGCCCACCGCGGGAAGTCCGCCGCGCGCGAGGCCAGCCAACGGCTCAGCCACGGGTCCGGCGGCGGGAGTTCGTCGAACGCGACCGGATCGACGCTGGAACTGTGGACCGTCGTCGGCGTCCAGCCCGGATGCGAGGCCTGATACCCGCTGACCGTCTCCCGCAAATCGGCGAGGGCGGCCCGGAACGCCGTCCCCGTCCCGGCGTCCCGGGCCTGGACCATGAGCTGAAGCGGCGACATCGGCGGCAGGCCTAGCGCGTCGTCGAACCGGACCACCGGCCGACTCGCCGCCGGATTCCCTGCCTGGCTCGCCGCCGGACTCCCCGCCGGCCTTGCCGCCTGGCTCGCCGGATCCTCGTCCCACGCCGGATCCTCGTCCCACACCCAACGCCCGCCGCCGACCCGCATCAACGCCTCGCCGAGATACGCCGCAGCGGAGTCGGCCAGCCCGGTGTCGAGGGCCTGTGGCGCGCCGAAATCAGGGAGCCGCGTCGCCAGCACCCACTCCAGCGAGTCGAGCGACTCCGGCGAGAAATCGTGGCTGAAGTCCTGCGGCACGAACCAGGCCAGCCGGTCCAGGACCGGGCTCAGCGCTTCCAACCAAGTGGCCAGCCGGTCGACCGTCGTCCTGTCGGCACTCCCCATCGTTCCGCCTCCCGTATCCGCCGTGGCGTGATGTCAGCCATCACAGCTTCATGGCAGCACCGAGCGGCGCACGCCGACACCTGTAAGCCTCCAGGATGCCCGCCGATCTGCGGCTGACCTGCGGTCGGCCACTGATCCCGGAGCCGGACGGCTCACCGATCGGGGGTGTTCACTTCCGTTTGCGGGGCGCGATCGTCTCGATCATCTGCGGATGGGCGATCTCCGTCGGGCCCGCCCCCGAACGCGGCATCCGCGACGGCAGCAGCCCCAGATGCTCCTCACGGACCAGGTTGAACCGCAGTGCGGTGGACACCAGCGCGGCCCGCTGCCAGTCGGCCTTCTCCTCCCCGCCCTCCGCGGCGGCGTCGCGCACCCGCAGTTTGGAGCGCGCGAGGTAGTCGATGTGGAAGTTGACGGCGGACCGTGTCAGATCACGGCAGGACTCCAGATGCCGCAGCCGCTCGACGATCTGCGGCACGCTCGGCAGCATCACCGACGCCCCGTCGCGCAGCCGGGGCTCGCACAACGCGACCAGGACCAGGAAGTACTTCGAGCTCTCGTTCAGGAGGAACGCCACCTGCGTGGTCAACGCGCCGTGGTGGGTGGCGTCGGTGACGTAGACGTGCTCGGGCGCGAACACGGTCACCGACATCTGGCCGTCCCGGCCCGGCACCACCAGCCGCGAGATCTCGAACGGCACCGGCATGTTCAGCCGCCCCGGCGCCACCTTCAGGAACTCGCCGCCGCCCTCGGGGTTCTCCACGATGTAGGTGGCCCGCGAGCTCAAGTTGGAGATGGTCCAGTAGTCCTGCACCGCGCGGATCCGCCCGGCCAGCCGCGACACGGCCGGATCGTCGAACCGCACGTCCACCGCCCCGCCCCGGCCGCCGCGCCCGAAGCTCACCTCCTGCTCCCGCTCCAACTCCAACAAGCGGTCCGGAAGCTGGATGATCAGACTGGTCACGGTCCCCCACCTGGACGGATCGAACAGGACATCGACTACCACGACACAGCGTATTGATTCGGGTGCAAACGCGCTATGACAATGCCCGTCGGCCGGGCGGGCCGATGCCTTGATACATCCGTGTTATGCCGTTGTTAGGCCTGGGCGCGAAGCTGGCGGCAGCGAGCACGGGAAGGAGGGAACACCATGAAGATCGAGGTCAAGAAGGTCGAGAAGGTGCAGGCGACCATCTACATGCCGCCGCCGAAGCTCTAGCCGCTACAGCGGGGGCCACGGGGACCCTGAAGCCACGGATACGGCGGCCGGACCCACCGGGGTCGGCCGCCGGTCGCGCGCCGCCGGCCGGACCACGCAAGGAGAGCAGGGCCGATGATCCCGAAGCTGAAACACGCTCTGTGGGAGCGCGCGGGCGCCGATCTGCGGATCCTCGTGGAGGACCCGGTCCAGGAGATCGTGCTCGGCGACGAGGCCGGCCAGTTGGAGCGGCTCGTTGAGCTTCTGGCCGAGGGCGGCCGACCGGTCGCGGAGCTGGCGACGGCGCTCGCCGCCGCCGGGCCCTGGGAGCTCGACGCGTCGGACGTCGAGAAGGCGCTCGAAGTCTTCGACGAGTTGGGGCTGCTCGTCGACGCCTCGCCCGACGGCCTCACCGAGTGGCAGCGTGAGCGCTACTCCGGCAACCTCGAGTTCTTCGCCACCCACGCCTCGCTCGCGCAGCGTCCCGCCGACTTCCAGCGCAAGCTCCTGGACGCGCACGTGGTGCTGCTCGGGGTGGGCGGTGCGTCCGCCGCGCTCCAGGCGTTGTGCGGCCTCGGCGTCGGCCGGTTGCGGCTCGTCGACTTCGATCTGGTCGAGTCGAAGAATCTGGTGCGCCAGTTCACTTATCGCGCCGAGGACATCGGCCGGCCCAAGGTGGAGCGGGCCGCCGAGTGGGTGCGCGCGTTCAACCAGGAGATCGCGGTCGAGACGGTCTTCCAGCGCGTCAGCGGCCCCGAGGACGTACCGGCGCTGATCGCGGGCGCCGATCTGGTGCTCGCCGGGATCGATCAGCCGGTCGCGGCCGCGGACTGGGTCAACGACGCCTGCGTGGCGGCGGGGATCCCCTACGTCTCCGGCGGCGGCCAGGGCAGTCAGCTCGCGTACTGGTCGGTGGATCCGGGCCGTTCGGCTTGCTGGCGCTGCCAGTCGTCGGAGAAGGCGGCGAAGGCGGGGGAGTTGGCCGGTCTGGTGAACCGGTTCGAGGCGGACCTGCCGTCCGCGAACCGCTCGACCGGGCCGGTGGTGCTCCAACTCATGGGGCTGATTTCGTTGGAGATCGTTCGCTATCTCACGCGGTTCGCCGAGCCGGTGTCCGCGGGCCGCTACCACATCGTGGATCTGGCGACGGGACAGGCGAGTGAGCGCGAGTGGGAGCGGGTCGCCGACTGCCCGGTCTGCGCGACGGCTCCCGCGCGGTCCGCTGTGGAAGAGGGCTGAGATGCCCTCCGTGTCCGAGGCGGCTGAGGAAGCCGAGGCGGCTCAGGCGGCCGAGGCGCCTGCGCTCACCGGCGACACTCGCCTGGTCCTGCGCCCCCTGAGCATCCAGCCGCACGGGACCGATGACGAGATCATGGTGGGCGATCCGGCGCAGGGCGAGTTCGTCGTCCTGCCGGCCGTCGCCGGATCGGTGATCGAGGCCCTGGGGGAGGGCCGCACCATCGAGGAGACCGCCGCGCACGTACTGGCCACCACCGGCACCGAGATCGACGTGGCGGACTTCGCCGAAGCGTTGATCGGGCTCGGCTTCGTGGCGAAGATCGGCGACGTCAAGACCGCCGCGGCCGCCGCCTCGGACCGCACCGGAGGACGGTGGGGCACGGCAGCGGTCCGGTTGCTCGGCCCGGCATTCAGCCGCCCGATGTGGGCCTGCTACGCGCTGGTGTTCCTCGCCGACCTCCTCGCGCTCGTCTTCGACCGGGCCCTGCGGCCCTCCGGCGCCGCCCTGTACTTCCTCCACGACCCGCTGCTCAGCCTGGCCCTGCTCACGGCGACGCAGATCGTGCTGGCCTTCGGGCACGAAGGCGCGCACTGGATCGCCGGTCGCCGAGCCGGAGTGCCGGCCGGGATCGCGGTCGGCCGCCGCGGCTACATCCTGGTCCTGCAAACCGATCTCAGTGCCCTGCGAACCGTGTCGCGACGGGCCAGGTTCGGGCCGCTGCTCGCCGGATTGGCCTTCGACTCCACGATCCTCGCGGTCAACCTCGCGCTGCGCTGGACCGCGCTGCACCACCACTGGCACGCCCCGGCCACGCTGCTCGGCTTCCTGGCCGGGCAGGCGGACATGCAGGTGCTGGCGATGTCGATGCAGCTGGTCATCTTCCTGCGCTCGGACCTGTACGGCGTGCTGGTGCTCGGTTTCGACTGCCTGGACCTGAGCCGGGTGGCCCGGCTGACGCTGCGCGCCAGGTTCGGCCGGCTCAACGCCGGGCAACGGGCCGAACTGGACCGGGCCGGTCGGGCCGACGTGCGGGTGGCTCGTTGGTACAGCTGGCTGCTCCTGGCCGGCGCGGTCCTGTCCGCCGCCTGCCTCGTCGTGATCGTCATCCCCGGCGTTTGGCACGTCGGCAGCTGGCTGCGGACAGCGTTGGCGGATCACTCGCCTGGCACCTTCGGTTTCTGGGAACCGATCGTCTGCGCGGTGGTCGTCCTCGTGCCCTATTTCGTTGCCCCATTGCTCGCGGTTCGGGAACGGACGGGTTCGCGGACCGCGTGACCTATGAAGAAGCCTGACTTGGACCAGCCTGACTTGGACCAGCCTGATTTGGATCAGCCTGACTTCGATCAGCCTTGGCTACTTCCTCAAGCCGGTCCCGGATCTCGGCGGCCCGCAGGTCTGTGGTCCGCTCAGCGAGGGCCAGCGCCTCCTGCCACGAATGCCGGGCGTCCTGGACCCGCCCGAGGTCCGCGAACGTGGCACCGAGCCGGTCCAGGGCGGTCAGCAGCTGGCGGTGATCGCTGCCGAGTTCGTCCTGGATGGCCAGCGCCAGCCGGTGCTGTTCCAGCGAGTCGGTGAGCCGGCCCATCCGGCGCAGCGTCTCGCCGAACCCGGTCCTGGCCATGCCCACCTGATGCAGGTTCCGGGTCGCCACGGCCAGCTCGATCGAGCGCTCGTACTTGGCCACGGCCTCCGGCAGGTCGCCCATGTCGTTGCAGGTCTCGGCGGCGTTGTTGAGGATGATGCTGAGCGCCGCCAGGTCGCCGATCGCGGTGACGGCCGCCTCGGCCTGGCCGAACCACTCCAGCGCCTCGTCGTAGCGGCCTTGCAGGTAGCGCGCGCTGGCGATGTTGTTCTGGATGTTCACCAGGCCCCGCTCGTCGCCGAGCCGCTGCCTGATCCTCAGGGCACTGCGGAAGCAGTCGATCGCCTCTTCGTAGTCACCGGCCTGCTTCAGCGCGCTGCCCAGCCCGGTGAGCAGCCAGGCGTAGGCGGGTTCGTCGCCGAGGGCCAGCGCGCTGTCGGCTCCCAGCCGTTGGGTCGTCGCGAACGGCGCATGGCTTCCAGCGACGATGTAGTAGAACCACATCAGGCTTGCGATACGCACCACGATGTCGTGCCACTTCCGGGCTGAGGCCGTGCGCAGCGCCCAGATCAGGTGGTCCTCCTCCGCCTGGCACCAGGCGAGCGCGTCCCGGTGGGCGGCGAACTCCGGGAGCTGCCAGTGCGGCTCGCCCATCGCCTGCTCGGCGCCGGGCGGCATCCGCTTGCTCCGGCCGATCAGGCGGACGGCGGCCAGCAGCGCGTCGGCGTACCAGGAGAGGAGGCGGCGCGAGGTGCGGTCACGCTCGTCCTCGGTCAGCTCCGCGCTCGACAACTCCACTGCGAACACACGTAGGAGGTCGTGAAGCCGGTAGCGGCCGGGGACCGTCGTCTCGACCAGGCTGGTGTCGGTCAGCGTGGCCAACAGGTCCTCGGCCTGCTCCAGGGTCTGGTCGAAGAGCACCGCGGCGACGTGGACGCCGAATTCGTAGCCGGGCAGCAGGCCGAGCAGGCGGAACGCCACCGCACACGTGAGCCCGCCCGGCGCCGGCTGCCCCGGCAGGTTCGAGAAGCTCATCTGGAAGCTGGCCCGCACCGCCAGGTCCTCGACCCGCAGCTCGTCCAGCCGGCGGTGCTCGCCGTCCAGCCGGGTCGCGAGCATCGCCACGGTCCAGGCCGGCCGGGACGCCAGCCGGGCCGCGGCGATCCGCAGCGCCAGCGGCAGACCGCCGCAGTAGCCCAATACTTGAGCGGTGGCCTCGGGTTCGGCGTCCACCCGCTTCGTCCCGACGATGCCGGTGAACACTTCGAGGGCTTCGGCCGGCGCCAGCGCGTCCAGGTGCATGGGGATCGCGTCGACCAGCCCGGGCAGGCGCCGTCGGCTGGTGACCAGGACGGCGCAGGAGCCGCTGCCGGGCAGCAGCGGGCGGGCCTGGGCCGCGTCCCGGGCATCGTCCAGGACTATCAGCAGCCTGCGACCGGAGGTCAGGGAGCGGAAGCGGGCGGCGCGTCCTTCCTCGTCGGACGGGAGGTCGGAGTTCGGCACTCCGAGGTCGCGCAGCAGGTTGCCGAGCACCTCGGTGGCGGTCCGCGGCACGCTGCTGGTGCCGTGCAGGCTGATGTAGAGCTGGCCGTCCGGGTAGTCGGCCGACAGGGTGTGCGCGGCGCGGACCGCAAGTGCGCTCTTGCCGATTCCGCCCAGGCCGGAGAGCACGAGCATCGGGACGGTGTGGGCTTCGTGCTCGGCGGCTGCCAGGTGGTCGCATATCGCGCGGAGTTCTGTCGCTCGTCCGCTGAAGTGGATGCTGGAGGTTGGGAGGGTTGAGGCGGTGGCTGGCTGCTGGTCCTGGGCGGCATCGGTGGCGGTGTTGGTGTCGTCGGTTTCGTTGTCATCATTGGTGATCGTCGATGCGTTCGATGCGTTCTTTGTCGCCGGCTTGCTCGCTGAGGCGTACCGGATGTCGAGCGTCGGGTCCGCGTCCAGCATGCGCCGATGCAGGTCCCGCGTCCGCGCGGACGGCTCCACGCCGAGCTCGTCGACCAGCGTCTTGCGCAGCTGGAGGAAGGCGTCCATCGCCTCGACCCGGCGCCCCGCCTGGTAGAGGGCGAGCATCAGCAGCTCGTGCAGCATCTCCCGCAGCGGGTGCTCGTTGATCAGCATCCGGAGTTCGGCGACGAGTTCTCCGTGTCGTCCCAGGCGCAGGTCGGCGTCTACCCGCGCCACGAGCGCAGCCAACCGGATCTCGGACAATCCGTGAATGTGCGACGCCACCGTCCCCGCCTCCGCCAGATCGGGGCAGGGCTCGCCGCGCCACAAGACCAGCGCCTCCCGGAACAAGACGGAAGCCTGGGCCCAGTCCTGGGCCAGCGCGGCCTGATGCCCCTTGGCGCACAGGCTCTCGAAGACTTCGACGTCCAGCTCCGCGTGCCGGACCTCCACCAGGTAGCCCGGCGACTGAGTACGGATCCGAGCGCCCGCCTGGGATCCGAGCTGCCTTCGTACGTGCATGACGTGATTGTGGAGCGATGCCATGGCGGCCGACGGCACCGCGTCACCCCACACCGCGCCGCACAGCCGATCCACGCTCACCACTTGGTTGGGCTCCAGCAGCAGGGAGGTCAGCACGGCGCGCCTGATCCTGCCTCGAATCGCGACCGACAGCCCTTCGTCCGTGACCACGGTCAGAGGCCCAAGCAGTCCGAATCTCACAGCTCCGCCACTCCCGGCCTCGAACGACTGCACGTTACGCCGACGTTAGCCGCTGAAGCTCAGCGCCCCGTAGGCGCCGTCCGGACCGATCTCTGAACAGGCGGAAGTAACCATGCTCACGTGGTCCGAGCGCGAAGGGTTTCCTGCGGCGGGCGCTCAGGCCAGATGAAAGACCTCGGTCAGCGGAACCATCGCCGCGTCCGCCGCACCGCCGTCCAGTCCTTCGAAGTAGTGCGCCATCTCAGCCTGCCATCTGGCGTTGACGTCGGTCTGCGCCATCGCCGCGAGCGCTTCGGCGAAGTCGTCGGTCTCCAGGTAGCCGACCAGCAGGCCGTCCGGTCGGAGGAACAGCGAGTAGTTCCGCCAGCCGGACTCGCTCAGCGCCGCCAGCATCTCCGGCCACACCGTCTCGTGCCGTGCGCGGTACTCCGCCGCGAGTTCGGCTTTCACCTTCAACAGGAAACAGACGCGCTGCATGCGACGCAGACTACGGGACGGGGTAACGCCCCTAGTTCAGCGGCGGCCCGACCACGAACGACACCGATAGCGACCGGGCGCCCGAGGAGGCCCGCACGTGGTAGCGCCCGTCCGGCAGCAGGACCGAACCAGCCCCCTGATCGAGCGCGACGCTGAACGTCCCGCTGCCGTCGACGACTGTCTTGACCGGCGGTGCGGCGCCGTTGAGGAAGGTGACGGTGACGGTCTGCCCGGCCGGCCAGCCGACGCCGTTGAGGATGTAGGTGGTCCGCGGGTCGCCGAACGGCGGGCGTACCCCGAGTCGGGTGCCGTCGATCTCGGTGACGGCGCCGGGTGGCGGGCTGATCGGCGGGCCCTGCGGCGGCGGACCGCCCAGCGGCGGGCCGGCGGGCCGGGTCTGCGGCGGCGGGGAGTTAGTCGGGGGCGGCGTGCCGGGTGGCGATCCCGTGGGTCGGGTCGCGGCCGTCGTCGCCGATGCCGATGCCGATGCCGCCGACGACGCAGGGCCGGGCGCGGCGCCGGCCGCCGGTCCCGTGGAGCCCCCGTTTCCGGTCCTCAGCGAGCCGATGAGCAGCAGACCACCGATCGCCGCGACACCGAGGGCGAGCAGGACACTGACGGCGACCACGGTCGGTCCCACCGGCGAGCGTCGCCCGAAGCCGTCCCGGCTCCACCATCCGGTACGCGCGCGCCGCCGGTTCGTCGGCGCGTGGTCCGCCGGCACCCAGCCCGAGGGCACGAGGTCCACCGGCTCCACTCCCGGAGGCAGCGACGGATGTCGGGACCGCACGTCCTCGTCCACGGTCCCGGTCCCGCCACCGCTGTCGCCACCGCCGTTGCCATCACCACTACCGTCGCCATCGCCGAAGCTGTCGAAAGGCTCCGCCACATGGGTCGGCTCCCAGATGAGGGCCGTGGCCGCCTGCGGCAGCGGACGCCGCGAGCGCGCCAGCTCCATCTGCGTGCCGCGGTAGTCCTCGACGTAGGCCAGGACGGCTTCGGGCAGCGGCCGCGCCGCGTCGGCCGTGGCCAGATGCGGCGCCAGCGCGGCCAGCAGCGAGGCGGGCGTCGGCCGGTCCCCGGGCTCCAGGGCGAGACACCCGGCCACCAGGCCGCGCAGCTCGCTGGGCAGCGGGGTGAGGTCCGGCGGCTGCCGCATCTTGTGCAGCAGGACGCCGACCGCCTTCTCCTCCTGATACAGGGCGGCGCCGGTGGCTGCGTGGTACAGCGTCGCGCCGAGTGCGAACACGTCGGCGGCCGGCCCGACGTCCCGATCCCCCATCGCCTGCTCGGGGGCCATGTACAGCGGCGTCCCCATCACCATCCCGACGGCGGTGCCCTGCGGGAGTCCGTCGCTGCGGGCCAGCCCGAAGTCGATGACCCGCGGACCGTCGGCGGTGACCAGCACGTTGGCCGGCTTGAAGTCCCGGTGGACCAGCCCGGCCCGGTGCACGCACTCCAGGGCCTCGGCGCACCCGGCGGCCAGCCAGCGCACCGCCGAGACCGCCAGCGGCCCGCACGCCGTGACCAGTTCCTCCAGCGACGGCGCCGGCACGTACACGGTGGCCAGCCACGGCAGATCGGCGTGCGGATCGGCGCCCACCACCGCGGCGGTGAAGGCCCCGCTGACCCGCTTGGCGGCGTCCACCTCGTGCGCGAACCGGCGCCGGTACCCGGGATGCTCGGCCAGCCCGGCCCGGATGGTCTTGACCGCGACCAGCCGCGAGGAGGCTGAGCGCGCGAGGAACACCTCACCCATCGCGCCGGCGCCGAGCCGGCGCACTACCTCATAGGGCCCGATCCGGGCGGGGTGAAACGCTTGGGGCGGTTGCCCTGTCCGCGTCCGCATCGAGTTCCGCCCTCCGGAAGGACACCGTGGTGCAGGGTCCTTAGTAACCTAACTCCTGGGGCGGGGTATGGCGTGACTTCGGAGGAAGTCCCTAGGCCTGGTAGTCGAGTTGTTGTAATCCACGCGCTCGCCAGGTCCGTCGAGGGCACCGGCACCTCCGGCGGCAGCAAACCCTCCTCTCGCAGGCCAGTCCATCTTCACTGGCTACTCACCCGGCTACTCACCCGGCTACTCACCTGGCGACCTACCTTGCGACCGGGGTGAAATCGCCCGGCTTCCAGCTTCCGTCGAAGGCCGGTGCGCCGGGGCCGTAGATGCGGAAGTAGGCGAACCATCCGCGGCCGGGGACTGTCTGCACCCAACGGCCCGCGGCCTCGGCCGGCTCGGACGGGCCGAAGTACAGGTCGACCTGCGCCGCGTCGGCCGGGGTCAGATCGTCGAACAGCGAGCGCAGCGCGGCTTGGCCTTGGTCTGCGACGACCTCGGAGCGGGTTCGGGCGTCGTAGGCGGTGACGGACCAGAACAGCCCGGCGGGTACCGGTAGCGGGACCGTGAGGCGGTACGTGCGTCCGCCGTCAAGGTAGGCACCCGAGTCGTCGCGCAGCCCGAGCCAGTACAGCGAGCCCTGGCCCTCGACACGGCGGAACATCGCCGGGGAGGTGACGATCGCCTGAGCGAACCACCGGTCCTTGGCCTCGACGTCCAAGGAACCGACGCGTTCGAAGGTGCCGTTCTCGGAGCGCAGGCCGACCCACTCCCAGGTGCGGTCGGGCCAGGCCATGCGGTCCGGGCGCTGTGAGGCGAACGCGGACACCAGCATCTCGTCGCGACCCTGCTGTGCGGCGCGGGTCAACAGATCGGTGACGGCCGGGTCCGTCGGGAAGGGCTTTCCGGCCTCGATGCCGACTTCGGCGAGGGCGCCGAGCATCGGGCGCATCTCCTCGATCGCCGGCTCGGAGTCGATGACCTTGTGCAGAACGCGCCAGTACTCGAGGTTGTCCTCCCAGGCCAGACACGTGCAGTCGATCGGCTGGTCGCTGCGGTCGGTGAAGGTGTACGCCGGCGGGGCGTCGGCTTGGGAGAGCGGGTAGAACTGCACCGTGGCCAGCAGCTTCTTCGCAGTGTCCACATCTCCGCCGAGCGGCAGGACCCGCAAAGCACAGAACGCGGTCCAGGTGTCACACGCGGCCCACAGATAGCCGTCGGGCACTTCGCCCGTCCATCCGGGCGGCGTGATCAGGTACTTGCCGCCTTTGCCCGCGTCCCGTCCGGGCAGGCCCAGGTCGGTGATCCACCGATGGTGATGGTCGTCGACCAGCCCGATCAGCGGCCCGGCGGGCATGTCGATGACTAGTGGGCCGCTCTTTCGCAGGTCCAGAACGCCGCCGGAATACGGGGTGTCGGAGTTCAGGGTGAAGCCGACATGGCGCGGGCGGGCGATGAACAACAGCGCCGTTTCGTTGTCCTTGGCCCCGGTTTCGCGGGTGCCCTGGAAGATGCCCTCCAGCGAGACCGTCGGGTAGAAGAAGCGGTACGCCTCGACGGCCCTTCGCAGGGCCACCTCACTCTGCGCGGCTTTCGCGCTGTCGCTGGTCGGGAAACCGTTCTCGAACTCGACGGCCGTCATGGCACCCTCATCTCGTGGTCGCGCCTCGCGCTCAGATGCCACGCTCGCTGGTCCGCACTCGTCGTGCCATCGCCGAGAGCCGGCCGGGTGGCAGGAGATCCGGGTGGCGGAGGTCCGATGGCGGAAGGCCCGGATGGCAGAAGGTCCGGTGGCAGAAAGGCAAGGGGTACCAGAAGCTGGAACAACGACTTGACATGAGGAGCCGTTGTGAACCAGCTGAACTACGCCGACCGCGCCGACTTCGACAACGCCGACCGTGGGTTCGTCGCCGGTCCCCAGCAGTCGAAGATCACCACTGCCGACGGCCGCGTGGTCTGGGACTTCGACTCCACGAAGTTCCTGGATCAAGACTGCCCGGACTCGGTGAACCCCAGCCTGTGGCGACAGTCCCAGTTGGTTGCCCGTGCCGGTCTCTACCAGGTCACCGAGGGCGTGTACCAGATCCGCGGCTTCGACCTGTCGAACATGACGCTGATCGAGGGCGACACCGGGGTCATCGTCGTCGACCCGCTGATGTCGGCCGAGACGGCGGCCGCGGGTTTGGCGCTCTATCGCGCCCAGCGCGGCGAGCAGCCGGTCACGGGTGTCATCATCACCCACTCGCACCTCGACCACTTCGGCGGTATCCACGGCGTCCTGGACGCCGGCTCCGACGTGCCGCTCATCGCTCCCGAGCACTTCATGGTCGAGTCGGTCGCCGAGAACGTCTACGCGGGCACCGCGATGCTGCGCCGGGGCATCTACTACGCCGGCTCCAACCTGGAGCGCGGACCGCACGGCCTGGTCTCCATGGGGCTGGGCTTTACCGCGTCGACCGGCAACCCCGGTCTGCTGCCGCCCACAGTCACCATCACCAAGACCGGGCAGCAGGAGAGCGTCGACGGTGTCCGCGTCGTCTTCCAGGTCACTCCGGGCACCGAGGCGCCTTCGGAGATGAACTTCTTCCTGCCGGATCGTCGAGCCCTGTGCATGGCCGAGAACGCCACGCACAACCTGCACAACATCCTGACGCTGCGCGGCGCCCTGGTCCGCGACGCGCACATCTGGGCGCGCTACCTCGGCGAGGCCATCGCCTTGTTCGCCGACGAATCCGACGTGCTGTTCGCCTCCCACCACTGGCCGACCTGGGGCACCGCGGACATCAAGACGTTCCTGTCCCAGCAGCGCGACCTGTATGCCTACCTGCACGACCAGACCCTGCGCCTGCTCAACCAGGGCTACACCGGTCCGGAGATCGCCGAGATGATCGAGTTGCCGCCGGTCCTGGCGAACGCCTGGCACGCTCGCGACTACTACGGCTCGATCAGCCACAACGTGAAGGCCATCTACCAGCGCTACATGGGCTGGTACGACGGCAACCCGGTCTCGCTGTGGGAGCACCCGCCGACCGAGACCGCCAAGCGCTACGCCGAATGCTTCGGCGGCGTCGGCCAGATCGTCGCCAAGGCCCGCGGCTATGCCGAAGACGGCGACCTGCGCTTCGCCGCGCAGCTGCTCAGGCACGCCGTCTTCGCCGAGCCCGACGACACCGAGGCCAAGAACCTGCTGGCCGACGTGTTCGAGCAGCTGGGGCGGGGCGCGGAGTGCGCGACCTGGCGCAACTGCTACCTCACCGGCGCCGCCGAACTGCGCACCGGTATCAAGCCCACCGTGATCCTCGCCGGCGGCATGACCACCGCGCTGAGCATCCCGCAGTTCTTCGACTCGCTGGCCATCCGGGTCAACGGTCCCAAGGCATGGGACGCGCGCGCCGTCACGGACTGGCACTTCACAGACCTCGACGAGCACTACCGGCTGACTCTGGAGAACGGCGTCCTCACCTACATCCCCCTCGGCGGGAAGACCCCGGCCGAGGACGCCGAGGCAGCCTTCACCCTGACCAAGCCGCAGTTCATGGGCCTGCTCGCGGGCAAGGGGATGGACGGGATCCAGCACACCGGCGACGCCACGGTGCTGACCACAGTCCTGGGCGTGCTCGACGACCCCGATCCCGACTTCGCGATCGTCACCCCCTAAGGGAGCCGATGATGAAGACCACCGAATCCGAATCCGGAAGCCGCGCCTTGGCCGCGGGCGGAACCGCCCTGGCCGGTACCCTGATGGTCGTCGAAGGCCTGCTCAGCGGCCTGCAGGGGATTGCGGCGATCGCCAAGGACGACGTGTACGCGGTCGTGGGCAAGTACGCGTACAAGTTCAACATCACCGCCTGGGGCTGGATCCACCTGGTCGTCGGGGTCCTGGTGCTGGTCGCCGGATTCGCGGTGTTCACCGGCTCGGTCCTGGCCCGGACGGTCGGCGTGGTGTTGGCCGTCCTGGCGGTCGTGGCGAACTTCCTCTACCTGCCGTACCAGCCGTTCTGGTCGATCATCATGATCGGGCTCGGGTTCTTCGTCATCTGGTCGTTGTTCCACGACATCGGCCCCGAGCGAGTCTGATCACTGAGTCACGCTTTCGACTCTGATCACCGGGTCGCGTTCTCTGCTCGGAAGGCGCGGACGGCGGCGTCGGCGTCGGGAAGAATCCGGGCGGTGTCGTGCAGCTCGGCCAGGACGTCCTCGCCGTCCAGCCGCACGTGCACGTGCGCGAACCACAACCGGATGCCGCGCTGCTCCAGGGTCTTGTCCAGCGCCGCGAACTCGTCGCGGCGGGGCAGACCGAGCCCATAACTGGCGGCCAGGTCCAGCACCACCACCGACGGCTTCGGATCGGCGGCGTGGACCTGGTCCAGGATGTCGTCGCGGATCCGGCCGACGTTGCCGAAGAACACCTGCGCGTCCGGCCGCACGATCAGCAGCCCGGGCACGGTCTCGGCACCGGGGTGCAAGGCGGTGTCGCCGAACACGTCGGTCGCGGGGATCCGGCCCAGCGGGGCCACTCGCGGCCGACTGGCGTAGCCGATGAACAGCAACAGCGACAGCCCGACCGCGATCACCAGCCCGGGCAGCAGATCGAACAGCAGCACCCCCGCCAGCGCGGTCGCCGCGATGGCGAACGACAGACGGTCCAGGCGCCAGTAGCGGCGCATCTCCCCGACCTTCAGGAACCCGCGGACCGCGACGATCACGATCGCGCCGAGGACGGGTTCGGGCAGGTCGGTGAACAGCGGGGTGAGGAAGGCCCCGGTGATCAGCACGACCACCGCCGCGACGAGCGAGGCCATCGGGGTCTTGGCGCCGGAGGCCTCGGCGGCGGCGGAGCGGGAGGCGCTGCCGGACACCGCGAAGCCCCGGAACACGCCGACCGCCGCGTTGGCCGCGCCCATCGCCGTCATCTCCCGGCTGGCGTCCACGCTCTCGCCGTGCTTGGCGGCGAACTGCTGGGAGATGCTGAAACTCTCGGCGAACACCACCAGGGCCAGCCCGAACGCGCCGCCGATCAGCGCGGTCCACTCGTGCAACGGCAGGTTCGGCCACGCCGGAGTGGGCACCGCCCGCGGGATCTTCCCGACGATCGCCACACCGTGATCCTTCAGGTTCAGCACCGCCGAGGCCGCGATACCGGCCAGCAGCACGATCAGCGCCGCGGGGAGCCTGGGGAGGAACCTCTCCAGGACCAGCAGGGCCGCGATCGCGATCAGACCCACGGCCACCGCGGTCGCGCCCCAGTCGCCGAGGTGGCGCAGCAGATGCCAGGCCCGGGCGAAGAAGTCCCCGTCGCCGCCGGACACTCCGACGATCTTCGCGCACTGCCGCACCACGATCGTCAGCGCCATCCCGAACAGGAACCCGACCAGCGCCGGCGCGGCGAGGAAGTCCGCCACGAACCCGAGCCTTGCCACCCCCGCGGCGATCAGGATGACGCCCGCGATCAGCGCCAGCGCCGCCGACAACGTGGCCGCCTGGCCCGGACTGGCGGAGATCTCCGACACCGTCGACGCCGACAGCACCGCGGCCGCCGAGGTCGCGCCCACGATCAGGTGATTGGAGGTGCCGAACAGCGCGTAGGCGACCAGCGCGACCGGCGCGGCGTAGAAGGCGTTCTGGATCGGGACACCCGCGATCTGTGCATACGCCACGCACTCCGGCACGATCAGCGCCCACGCGGTCAACGCGCCGACCGAGTCCTTCCCGAAAGCCGCCCTCGGATAGTGCCGCAGCCACTCCGCGACCGGCCAACCCCGCGCCGAGCGTGCGGTCGGCGCGGCCGGATCGGCGCTCACGCCGTCAGACCGCTTATCGCGTCCCCGACGTACTTGGCGGCCAGCACGGCCAGCACCGTCATCATGATCGCCGAGTTGTGCTCGGCCATCCATGTCTTCCACCCGGCCAGCGTGGCGGCCGCACGGTCCCCGCCGACCAGGTAGACCCCCAGCGGCAGCAGCACACACAACGAAGCGACCAGCACGAACAACACCACCGCGACGGCCTTGGCCCCGCCGCCGCCCGTCGCCCCCGCGATCGACGCGGCCCCGCCGACCGTCAGCGCCAGGTTCTTCGGATTCGCACCGGACAACAGCGCCGCCACCCCGGCCGCCTGCCCCGGCCCGATCCCGTCGACCGAAGCCATCCACTTCGGCGTCTTCGCCTCCCGCCCCGGCCGCGGCCGGTCCCGCCACTGCTTCACCGCCATCAGGGCGAACAACACACCCAGCACCAGCTTGAGCCAGTACGTCCACCGCGCAGGCTCGCCACCGGACCGCGCACCCCCGCCGACCAGCACGAGCACCGTCCCCAGCACGGCCAGCGTGGCCACCCAGCCCAGCACGAACGCGATCCCGTTCGCCCTTCCCCGCGGCGTCGACAACATCAAGATGACGACGATCAGCGGCAAGGGGCTGATCGCCACACCCACCGCCGAACTGAGCATCTGCCCGATGGCGCCACCCACGTCGGCAGCCTCCTCACCTATCGCCGTACCTTGCGGCTGACGCTATGAGGACCCCTCAGGACGCGCCTGCCGACGCAGCCGAATGGGTCCTTTTGGCGCAGGATGGGTTGGCGTCACGTCTCGCGCGTCGGGCGATCGCCGGCTATGTCGTGCCCTGCTTGCAGCGGTCTGGGTTGAACAGGTTGCCGACGACGGTGTCGTCCTCCCGTTTGAAGGTGATGCCTTCCACGTTCGTGTCCGATATTCGCGTCCCATGTTCGTGTCTCATGTTCGAGTCCTTACTATGTGGGGCTTCAAAAGCGTGTGAGACGCGCAGGGAACCACAGGTCAATGACGTGTCCAGATGCAAGCTGGCGCGATGGGTTGCATTCGGGTTGCATTCCGACGTCGCGCAAACCTCGCTGGCGGCAGGAACAGAAACAGCCCCTGTTCTGCGTTCCCGCAGCTCAGGGGCTGTAACTAGAGCGGTGACGGTGGGATTTGAACCCACGGAGGCTTGCACCTCACACGCTTTCGAGGCGTGTCTTCGGACATTGCCGTGGTTGCACCAGCTCGGTGTGGCCTTGCCGTTGAGTATGGCGCGCGAAGGCGACAGTCCAGAGCTGTCTAGTGCAACTGTCCAGACTGCAACTAGGACTGCAACTAGCTCTGGACAGTTCAGGTCATGGCTGAAAACGAAGCCGAGCAGCGTTGTCTTGATGAACGGCGAGCTGCATTTGTGGGCGTACTTGGTCCAGCGAGCTTCTACGACTAGCACGGCAGCCCCAGGCGCGTCGAAAGCGACCAGAAAGCGTAGATCCCGAGCTGGCGCTCTGAGAGTTCAATTTGTTCCAGTTTGAGGAAAGGATTCGACCGGCAGCACGAATGATTTATATCGCTAACTCTGAGCCTTGTAGTACGCTCTTTGAACGACCTTGACGATCTCGGGAACCGGCACAGCCTCGTCGATCATCGCCAGTCGGATCTTCTGCTCTAGCGCTGGCCACAGCGCTTCAGCAAGCCGTGTCTTACTGACAGCCGAACTCCACTTGCCGTTTACCCTGCTAGCTTGTGGATCCCACGTGCCTCGCTTCCACACCTCTTTGATGTCTTTCTTCAAGTTCCGCCAATAAGCGAGCGCGCTAATTAGATCGTCACGCGACCAGCCGTTACAGGTGGGATGCACTGCGATGATGCCGTCCGCGAGCTCTTCATCCGTAAAGTGCGCGAACTCGTAGCATGACTGGGTCCAAGTGTAGAGATCAACCAGTGTCTGAATCTCGGCGTCATCTACCTTGACCTTCTGGGCCTTTAGAGCGTTCCCGATCTGTTCGATTATATTGTCGCGCGTCTTACGGATCTCGCCAGGAGCAAACTGTGCCTCTGGATCGGCCGCAACCATGAAGCATGTAGGTGGCTTGATCAGCCACCAGAACTCTCGAGTACTGTCTGTCCCCTTGTGGCTCACGAGTGGTGCCGCAGCCAGGACGGCAAGCTTCTGGATGTCGCGGTCAGTTCCGCCAAGATTGAGCACGCGTACAAGCTCTGGAGTATCTGAGTACTCCAGGGCCTTCCAGATCTTCGGGACATGTATCTCTTCCGTATCGCCCTCAATGGCAAGCACAACGCGGGGATGGGGCGAGATTCCGAGATCCATAAGGTTTTGGTCGAGCGTGTTCTGGCGGAAACTCAATCGATCGTGCATGGGATGCCATCCGGAACGCGGATCGATCTCCGGTAAAGCCTCCACAAGGCCGCGACCAGCAAGATCTTCGTAGAAGCGGAGGAGAATCTCTGCTGTAACGCGAAGATCCATCGCCGACAGGGCAGCGTTCTTGAGGCTTTGTGTGAGCTTGCGGGTGACCGCTGAATAAGGCGACTCCAGTCGTCACCCATCGGATCGATGTGCCGAGCATTTATGAGCAGCCGTTCTGCATCTTGGCGGGCCTGGATTGCGGAGTATCCAAGCATATCGCTCATGACGGCAGGATTGAAGTCGCTGCGGTAGCTCTCCCAATCCTCGACCTCGATGTTCGTGAGTCGAATCCACTCGGGGTCGAGGCTCGGCAGGTAGCGCGCTTCGAGCGCTGTAGCCGCTACGGCAACACGCCAAAAGCGGGCCATATTCTGCACGAAGTGCGAGTCAGGCTCGGGAATGTGTGCCCGCCGCTCGTGGTCCCGAAGCGAGTATCGCCGGTGCTCTAGCAGTGACAGCAGTTCGGGCAGGGCTACCAGCTGGTACCACGTATAGATCAGGCCATTCCACCACCTATGGGGGTCCGCGCCCTTGCGGCGGAACTCTAGCCTCGGCCTGTAGGGAGTTCCTGCGAGATCCAACAGTCTGCCGGCTGCGCGGGCCTCAAGAAGTTGGCCAAGCCGCGTACTGTTCCAGCCCCGCCGCTCCTCGGCCGCAGTCAAAGGAGCCGGATCAGAGGTGCGACGGTCGCGGATAGCTACAAAAGGGACTAGCAACCTGTGGCGGTATAGCTCGCGAAGTGTCGATAAGTCCAGCTTGCAGCCCCGCAGCTCCGCCGCCCGGATGAAATCGTTCGTATCTAGGGGATGGCGCTGCGAAAACGTCCAAGGCATCGCTATCACGGCGAGCGGAGAACAGGCCGTCAGCTCCGCCGTAGGTTCACCATCCGTAGCCATGGTCTAACGGTACGGGGGAGCGTTGATCTAATGCAGGCAGTTGCTCCGTCGGACATGCCCCGCTCGTGCGCTCCGCACCTTCACCGTCCATCTTCCCTGGATCGACTTCGTCCTGGTCGGCGACGGGGACGTTAGTCAGGAGACCGATGCTTGAGTTTTGCGACGGCACATACGCGCCCCCTAGTAGCTTGGCTGGCCCGCTTCGCAACGACGTCGCCGAGGGCATCACTGCGGCGCTCATGGCCGGGGCGTTCTCATGATGCGAGACCGATCAGGTTGAGGGCGTCGCTGCGGTGGGCGGCCATGTGCCGGGTGGCGGCGGCGATGTTGTCCCAGCCCAGGAGTTTCAGCAGGCTGATGGCCAGGTTGCGCAGGGTGGCCATGGTGCGCGGGGCGCTACCGGTGCGGACGCGGGAGGCGTCTTCGGCGAAGGTGGTGTCGCGGACTTGGTGCAGGTTCTCCACCATCCAGTGGTCTTTGGTGTGTCGGGCCAGGTCGGCGGGGGTGGCGTGGTCGGGTGTGGCGTTGGTGACGGCCAGGACGCCGTAGTGGTGCAGCACCTTGCCAGTGGCGGCGTCGACGGTGTGGCGTTCGATCAGGACGGCCTGCCGCGCGTGGGGGAACGGCAGGCCGGGCGGAGCGGGCAGGGCTCGCAGGGTGCGGGTCTCGATGCGGCCGCGGCTTCGGCTGGTGTCGCTGTGATGAGGGTCGGCGGGCCAGGGCATGGCGTCCAGGGCCGCGTAGAGCTTGGGCTGGTTGCCGAGCACGGGAAGCAGGTAGAACGCGCTGCGGCGGTGCAGGTATCGGGCGTGCTCGCGCTGGGTGTGCAGGGCGTCGGCGGTGATCATCATGCCGGTGATGTCGATGCCGTCCAGCAGCGGCCGGAAGGCGGTGATCTCGTTGCTCTTGACGTCGACCGCGCGTTGTCCGGCGACGGTTCCGGTGTCGGTGCGCACCGCCGCGACCAGGTGGGGCATCGTGCCGCCGGCGTCTTCGGCGCCGCGCACGGCCTTGCCGTCCAGCGACAGACCCACCATGGCGGCGTCGTCGGGCTCGCTGGCGGCCAGCAGCATGTTGATCCAGCCGCGGCAGGCCAGGTCCAGCAGGTCGCCGTCCAGGCGTGCGAACGCCCGACCGAACGTACGCCGGGACGGCTGGGCGCGACCGGAGCCGCCGAGAAGCGTGACCGTGTCGGCGTCGGCGTCGCGGGCCCATTGCGCCACCGCCGCCAGCGATCTCGCCCCGCCCAGGACAGCCAGCACCGCCACGGCCAGCAGGAACGACAACCGGTGCCGTCGCCCGCGCGGCGAGCGCGGGTCCGGAACCATCCCGAGCACGTCCAGCAGCGTCGGCAGTCCGGGCAGCCGGTCGGGCGGACATGGCAGCACCACGTCTTCAAGCTGGCGCGACAGGTCCTCGATCAGGGAAGATGACATGGAAGGCACGACTCCGGCGAACGTGATGACTAGACACCACACGATCACCAGAGTTCGTGCCTTCATGTCAAACCACTGTCACAGCGGGCTTCCGTCACGGCATCACCGCAGCACACGGCTTGCGTCATCTCGCATCATGAGAACGCCCCGGCCATGCTGCGGCGCTGCTGTGTATCCGTGACTACCTCTCCATAGCAGCGAAGCAGTCGCTTCAGCCGACCGTCGTCGCCAAGGTACTGAACTCCGGCAGTGGCAGTGTGATCCGTCCTGGCGAGGTTTCCAGTGAAATGACACACGATCACAGCGTCGGCACGTACCCTCGCTTCATGCCTGCAGAACGACCGGCTATTCCGGTAGAGCTTCGGCGTCGGCTTCTTGTTGAGGCGGGCCATCGCTGCGCGATTCCAACCTGTAGGCAGACACCCGTGGAATTCGAGCACATCGAGGAGTGGGCGAAGGTCCAGGAGCACAGCTTCGACAACATGATCGTTCTCTGTCCGACATGCCACGCGCGGAAAGGTGACAGACCGGGGCAGATTGATCGCAAGTCGCTACGGCAGTACAAAGCCAACCTTGCGACCGTCAACGGCCGGTATGGCGACCTAGAGCAACGGTTGATTTGGCTCTACGCGAATGCACTACGGCGGTACCCCGATGACATCGGTACGATGTTCAACCTGCCGCTTGGGAGCGCGATCCAGGTGCTGTTCCTGATCCAGGACGGCTTGCTCAAACAGGCGGATCCAGCGCCGAACGAGGCGTACTTATGGGTTCACTTCACGGAGGCGGGGCGAGATTTTGTCGAGCGATGGTCCAGTGCGCTGCCTCTCGATGAGGTGACCTTTGCGGAGGACTAGCCTGACTGCTTCACGAAGTGAGTCCGGATCTTGATACCGGAACGCAGAAATGCTCCCTGACCTGGGATGATCTGAGTTCTCTAGGCACAGATCGTCACAAGCGGGAGCACTTTCCAGGTGAAGACTACAACGTCGCGTCCGAGGCTGTCCGTCACGTCCGATGGGCGAGGCGTGGTCTCCCACGTCGGGGCCCGGTTGCTGGCCGATCTGGCCCAGGCCACCGGGCTGACCGGAGCGTTCGGTGACGCGTTGGCCGGGTCCAGGACACGTGGTGGCGGGCATGACCCGGGCCAGGTGGCCGCTGATCTGGCGGTGATGCTCGCCGATGGCGGCGAGGCGATCAGCGACCTGGCCGTGCTGCGGGATCAGAGCGAGTTGTTCGGGCCGGTCGCATCGCCGGCCACGGCGTGGCGGGTGCTGGATCGGATCGATGAGACGACGTTGTCCCGGCTGCGAGCAGCACGCGCGATAGCGCGGGAGATCGCCTGGGCCCAGCATGCTGAGACCCGTGATGCCTTTCCGCAGGCCAAGGCCGCCGGACGAGTGATACCCGGGCTGGTGGTGGACATCGACGCGACCATCGTGATCTGTCACTCGGAGAAGGAGAACGCCACACCGACCTGGAAGAAGACCTTCGGATACCACCCGATCCTGGCGTTCCTGGACAACACCAACGAGGCACTGGCCGGAATCCTGCGTCCGGGACGGGCCGGCTCGAACACCGCAGCCGACCACATCACCGTGCTCGACCAGGCCCTCGCGCAGATCCCCGACGCGCACCGGCACGGGGTTCCGCTGCTGGTCCGCACCGACACCGCCGGCTGCACCAAGGCGTTCTTGGCACACATCAGAGCACTGCGCGACACCGGGTGCGACGTGCGGTTCTCCGTGGGCGCACCCATCGACGCCGAGGTCCGCGACGCGATCAGCACGCTGCCGACCTCCGCATGGTCAGCCGCGATCGACGCCGACGACGAGATCCGAGACTGCGCACAGGTCGCCGACTTGACCGGGCTCCTTGATGGATCCGGCTTCCCCGACGGCACGAGGTTCATCGTCCGCCGCGAACGCCCGCACCCCGGCGCCCAGCTCGACCTGTTCGACACCGTCGAGGGCTTCCGCCACCAACTCATCGCCACCGACAGCCCCGCCGGCAGCGGACCGCTGGCGTTCATCGACGCCCGACACCGCGCCCACGCCCGCGTCGAAGACCGCATCCGCACCGGCAAAGACACCGGCTTCGGCCGCTTCCCCTCCCGCCAGGGAAGCATCAACGCCGCCTGGCTGGAACTCGCCCTGACCGGCATCGACCTACTGGCCTGGATGCAGGCCCTGCTGCTGGACGGCGTGCTGGCCAAGGCCGAACCCAAGACGCTGCGCTACCGGCTGCTGCACACCGCCGCGAAGATCACCCGCGGCGGCCGCCGGACCTGGCTACGGATCGCCGAGCACTGGCCCTGGGCCCGCGACCTGGCCACCGCCTTCACCCGCTTGGCCGCGCTGCCCCGACCCCAGACCTGCTGATCGACCGTCACACCCCACTCGACCACGCCCCGAGGAACCCCAGGAGCACCCGGTCACCGCGCCGGGCCATCACCATGCCCTCGTGCCAACGGCGAACCGCAATCATCAGCCCACTGATTCAACAGACCAGCTCAGAAGCTTCGTGAAAGACGGAGGCTAGTCGCTTGTCTGTCTGTAGCGACCCGTGATCTTGCGGGCCGTACCTAACCCGGGCTACGTCCACCTAGCAGGGTGTTGGTCCGGAATCCACTGAGGCCGGTTGACATCGCTGAGGTTGGGCGGCTCCACGTGGGCCGGAACCTCCTCCCCGCGAACTACAGCCTGCAGCGACAGGTCCAGGTAGCGGCCGTAGGCGTTCACGTCTGGACTAACTTGTTGGTCCTTCAATACGGCAAAGGTGGCCTGGCCCAAGAGCAGGAAGAAGGCCTCCAGTCGGCTGCGTACTTCATCTGGGAGTAGATAGGCGTCGTGGCGGATGACTTCCTGCACTGTGGAGTGAGCGGCCAACGCCATCTCGATGGTGCGTTCAGCGCTGGTGGCGTCCCTGCTTCCTGCTTGCCGCTGTTTGTCGGCGGTGGGGATGTTGTACATCCGGACTAATGCATCGGCGACGATAGTTCTAATGCCTCGCGCAGCGCTCCGGGCGAGTTCGGTTTTTCGTTCGGTCTCGTCGGCGAGGCGTTGTGCCTCTGCGAGGTTCCGTGCGTCACTTCCGGCCTTGACGGCTGCCTTCCACGCCGTATAGCCACCAGCACCAGCGCCGACAAGTCCAGAAAAGGTGGGGATGACGATGCTTGGCCAGTCAGTCACTGGAGCAGTATGAGGCCTGCGGACTAAGGACACGAGCACTCCACGCGGCAGTTCGCGCATCATGCGGAGCATCTGAGCCGTATCGGAATCGATACATGCTGCGCGCGTCTCGGCGCGCGACTGGCGAACGTCGGGAGCGTTGACTCCGGTCCGGAGCGGGCGAGTGCTCGAAGCGGCGATCTGGCGCCGCGTACGCTGCGAACCAAACCTTTCGGGCAAGTAGGGCGAAGAGGATTGATGAGCGCAAGGGCTGATGTCGAGACGACGCTGCGCGGCTGGCTCGCAGATGGCACGTTGGTCCCCGATCAGCGGCTGCCGTCCGAGAACGATTTGATCGATCGGCTTGAGGCGAGTCGCAACACGATCCGCGTCGCACTCAAGAAGCTGATCGACGAGGGGCGGCTTCGATCGGAGCATGGGCGGGGGTACTACGTCTGCCGGCCGCGTCGTGCCGACCCCGGCGTTGCGCAGTGGAAGCGGCAAGCGTCGGTGCTGGTTGTCGAGGACCCTCGGTTCGATGTTGAGCGGGTTGAGCTGGCTTCGCAGGCAGGTCAGCAAGAGAACACGTATGTCCTCCGGTCTTTGACCGTCGTCGCGACTGCGGTACTGAGCGCCCCAGACCGCCTTTTGATGGTCTGGCGCTACCGGCCTGGTATCGGGACCGGGACTTGGGAGCTGCCAGGAGGACCGGTGGCTGCCGGAGAGGAGCCGGCAGTAGCGGCTGTGCGGCTCACAGAGGAGCAAACGGGCGTACAGGTGTCCGCGCTGCGCCATGTGCTCAGCTTTCAGCCTCTGCCGGAGATCGCCGACGCGCCACACGAGATCTTCGCCGGCCAGCATGGAGGGCTCAGGGTTGGCCGGTCAGGTGGCGATAGCGATCTGGCGGCGGAGTGGATCCCGTTTTCGGAGGTTCCCGACCTTGTCGCTAGCGGTCGGGCTATGGGTACGGCGACGCTGCTTGCCACGTTGGCGATCGCCGCCAGCACGAGCCCGGAGGTACAGCGTTCATTCAAATGGGTGAACTCCTTCCGCGCGCGACGTTGACCGCGTTCAAGCGTGCCAGTTCCTTGATATTCATGGCGTGGTCGAGGTGGCAGGACCTCGATTCATCTGTGAGTTTCGGAGCGGATCATGCGGTCAGCCGTGGTGCGGCAGTTGTATGCCGTCGTGCTGATCGCGTCGGTGGCGTCTGTGGCCGGCTGTGCGCACGGTGCGCATCATGACGCGTCGCCTCAGGCGAAAGTAGCCGCCACGCCAGCGCCTTCCGCCTCGGCAAGCACGATCGCGGCGGCGGATCCGGCCCAGGCTCAGCAGCAGGTTCTTCAGGCGTACTTCGGTCTCATGGGCGATTGGCAGTCGGCCGCCTTCAATCCGGCGGACCACGGGGCGGGGCTGTCGGCGCATGCCTCGGATCAGGCACTTTCGCTCATCGGCGGCGACATCACCAGGAGCCGACGCGACGGCATCGTGGCAAAGGGCAAGCTGAAGCTCGCCCCTACCGTGACGAGTCTTAGCCTCACAGCCACTCCTCCCGTCGCGCAGGTCGACGACTGCGCGGACACATCTGACTACCTGGTCTACAAGGCAGCAGACGGATCGCCAGTGAGCACCAGCAGTGGTAAGCCAGGAGGACAGCAACACGTCCTCGCCCACGTGCACGAGGTCGGTGGCGTCTGGCGAGTTTACGATCTTCACATCTATCAGGTCGGTTCGTGCCGATGAGCGGCGCAGCGCTCCTGATGGTTGCTGTAGCGCTCGGAGGAGTGAGGTCCGAAGACGGCGCGCAGAACAGTTATTGGGGCGGGGTCAGCGAGTCGGGACAGACCGTCGATGTGGCGGCTCAGCAGGCAAAGACTGCGGCGCCGACTGCCGCTTCGAAGGCCAACGCGCCAACGTACGCGTGCTCGGAGGAGCCTGACCCCTCCGTCGTCGGCTCGCCAGGTCCGGCTGGCGCGACCGCCGGCGCCTGGTACCGATTGCGGTGCACTAGCGATGCCGGCAGCCTGAATACGGCGCAGATCCCGAAGACCGACCTTGAGGTTTGGGTTCCGGTGTCGAAGCCGGTCGACTTGGCACAGAAGGCGGCCAAACAGATTCGGCTCACCGCGCCGGTCTTGAACATGAGCCCGTGGGTTGATGGGCCGCAGTGGGTGAACTTCCCCATGTTCCTGTGGACCGACGTGGAGGCCTGGCACCCGCTATCGGCGACCGCGAGCGTGCCGGGTCTCCAGGTGTCGGCGACGGCCACGCCAGAGGACGTGATCTGGGACATGGGCGACGGAGGCACCGTGAGCTGCGCCGGGCCTGGAACGCCGTTCACTGATTCAACGCCGGCAGCCGCTTCGTCTCCAACCTGTGGATATCTCTACAAGCGCGCATCGGACGCTGAGCCGGGCGGGACGTTCACCGTTCGAGGCACGGAGACGTGGCGTGTGACCTGGGTCGGAGGCGGGCAGAGGGGAACGCTCCCGGATCTGTCTGCAACGTCGTCGATAGCGGTCCGTGTGGCCGAGTCACAAGCCCTTGTCACGTCAGTTCACTGACGTCGTTCATTCTCTCTCGCACGTCTCGTGGGGTTTCTCTTGTCCAAATTCGCGTTTCCCACCCAAGGCACGACTCGTCGCACATCCTCGCCAGCCGGCACCGATACCGACGAGGGCGGCCCAACGACGCGTGTTCGCCTCGCCGATCGGATTCGGATTCCGTACGCCGTTGCCTCGGTCGCGCTGGTCGTCACCGGCGCTGTGACCTTCACCGTGGCGTCGTGGCAGATCAGCGGCCGGGCCCCGGTTCTCAGCCTTGCGCAGCCGATCGCGGCCGGTCAGGTCATCACAGAGAACGACGTGCAGATCGTGAACGTCGGTGCGGCGTCGGAACTCGGTCTTGTGCCGTCGATCGACGAGTCGAAGGTCATCGGCCACGTCGCCGCGATGCCGCTGGCTGCCGGGACACTGCTGACGACCCGCATGGTCGGGACGGCTGATTTTCCGCCGGCGGGCGAGGCCGTAGTGGGGGTGGGCTTGAAGTCCGGGACCTTTCCGCCGCGCCTCGGCGTCGGTGACCACGTGAACGTGTGGCCGGGACCGGAGCTGGCTGCGGTATCGCCCACCTCCTCTACGGCGCTGGCGACGCCGTTGGCGGCTGACGCGGTGGTCACGTCCATCGGAGCTTCTGACTCTCTTGGAACTACGGTGACCACGCTGCTCGTCGATGCCCAAGCAGCGCCGAAGATCGCGCAGGCGCCGTCGCTATCGGTCGTCGAGGTGTCCCCGAACTCGGCGGGCCAGTCGTGACGACATCGCTTGGGACGGTCGCCGAGGTGACTGCTGTGGTTGCTCGTCGGCTCTCGCTTACGGTGCGCGCTGAGCAGGACCGCACCGGTGCAGCCGTTCCTTCCGCCCGACGTCGCGAGCTGGCGGAGGAGCTGATCGCGGCGGAGGTTCGGATCCGGCTGTCGGCGGTGCGGCAGTCGAGTGTGCCGGGTCTCGCTGATGAGGCCGCAGCGCTGGAGAAGTCCGTCACGGACGCCCTATGCGCGATAGGCGGTCTTCAGCCCTACCTCGACATGCCGGACGTCGAGAACGTCAACGCCACTGGCCACGACCAAATCTTTCTCCGGTTTGCCGACGGCCGGAGGGAGCGTGGTGCCACACCGATCGCCGACAGCGACGCTGACCTGATCGATCTGATCCGTACGGCTGCGGCGCGGGTGGGCCACGAGGAACGGCGCTTCGACCGGGGCGCCCCGATGCTGTCGCTCCAGCTCTCCGACGGATCGCGGCTCTTCGCGGTGATGGCGGTGACGAAGCGACCCAGCATCAGCGTCCGCAGGCATCGCTACCCGAAGGCGACTCTGTCGGACCTGATTGCGCTCGGCACCGTGGACACCGGCTTGGCGGCGTTCCTCTCGGCAGCCGTGCGCGCAAAGCTCAATATCCTGATTGCTGGCGGCACTGGTGCGGGCAAGACCACCATGCTCCGCGCTCTGGCCGCCGAGATGGACCCCGCCGAACGTCTCGTCACCATCGAAGACGCGCTCGAACTCGGCCTCGACACCGACCCGGTCCGGCACTGGGACGTCGTTCCCATGCAGGCCCGTGAGGCGAACTCCGAAGGCCGTGGCGCGATCTCCCAAGCCGAACTCGTCCGCGCCGGACTGCGCATGTCGCCGGACCGCGTCATCGTCGGTGAGATCCGCGGGGCCGAGGTCATCCCCATGTGCAACGCGATGTCCCAGGGCAACGACGGCTCCATGGCGACACTGCACGCCTCGACGTCGATGGGCGTCTTCGCCAAGCTCGCTGCCTACGCGGCGCAGTCACCGGAGCGGCTTGATCTACCCTCGACCAACTTGCTCGTGGCGAACGCGCTGCATTTGGTGGTGCAACTGGACCAGACACCAGAGGGCACGCGCGTGGTGTCGTCGGTCCGAGAGATCACCGGTGCTGACGGCGTGATGGTGGTCTCGAACGAGGTCTTCAGCCCCGGACCGGATCGTCGCGCGGTTCCGGCTACCCGGCCGTCAGATGCGCGTCTTGCGCAATTGGAGATGGCTGGGTTCGAGCCAGCGACGTTCCGGAGGCCCCGGTGAGTATCGGCGCGATCGGGGCTTTAAGCGGGGCAGCGGTCGGCCTGGGCCTGGCGTGCGGAATCGCGGCATTCCGAGCAGGGCCCGCACCACGTCGTTCCAAGCTGGCCCGGCGGCTTTCTCCCGCCAAGCTGAAAGGGGACTCCCGGAAGCTGGTCGGCTGTATTGGCGCTGGCGTGGCCGTGGGCTTGATCACCGGATGGCCGGTGGCGGCTTTGGCTGGTGCAGTCGCGACGTGGTGGCTTCCTGCTCTTCTGGGCCCGGACCGGTCCACGGCCCGGGAACTCGCTCGCACTGAAGCCGTGGCGACGTTTACCGAGATGCTGCGCGACACCCTGTCCGCCGCCTCTGGAGTTGAGCAGTCCGTTCGCTCAGCCTGCGCTGCTGCGCCAGAGGCGATCGCTGTTGAGGCACGTGGGTTGGCCCGCCGGATCGAGGACCAGCAAGACCTCGCTGCTGCGCTCACGTCCTTCGCCGACGAGCTGCGGGACCCGACGGCGGACATCGTCGTGGTCTGTCTGGTCCACGCCATCCGGAACAGCGCGCGAGATCTGGCCGGGCTGCTCGGCTCGTTGGCCGCGACGGCTCGGACGCACGCAGCGCAGCGCAAGCGAGCACAGGCCGCGCGGGTGCAGGTCCGTACGAGCGTCCGCATCGTCACCGGCGTGACAGCCGGCATGCTGGCCGCGCTGTTCGTCCTGGACCGATCCTTCCTTTCCCCGTACGGATCGGCGAACGGACAGTTCGTTCTCGCCGCTGGCCTCGCCTTCTTCTCCGCTGGCTACGCCTGGCTCTGGCGCATGGCCAAACCGCGGGCCAGGAAACGCCTGCTCACCCGCATGGACCAGGTACAGGAGCCCTCATCGTGGTGGTGATGTTGGCCGGCGCGCTGGTCGGTGCAGGCCTGATGCTCGGGTGGCTGGCGTTCCGGCAGCCGGCCGCGGCCCCGGTGTCGCACGAGTTCGCCGACGATGCCGAGTATGCAGACAGCGAATGGCTCGCCCGCCTGGGCCGGCCGCTCGCCCGGAAGCTGATCGTTTTAGGGCTGCCGCGCGCGTCGATCCGGCGGGACCTGACAGTCCTGGACCGCGTTCCTGAAGTCCATCTTGCGGCGCAGGCAGCGGCCACCCTCGTAGGCCTTCTACTGGCGTGGCTGCTTCAGTCGGTACTCGGCTTCTCACTGCCGTATACCGGTGCCCTGTCGATCACTGCCGCCGGGTTCTTCTGGTACCTCGTCGATGCGGAGGTCAAGACCAAGGCGGCCGAGGCCCGCGCTGACGCCCTCGCCGACTTGTCCGTGTTCCTAGACGTCACCGTCAACGCGCTCGCGGCGGGTACTGGCGTAGAGCAGGCCCTCGGCGGGGCATCGGAGATCGGCGACTCTCCGGCGTTCGAGCGTCTTCGACACGCGCTCGACGTTGCCTTTCTCTCCCGCCTGCCGATTCACCAGGTCTTCGCCGAGCTGGGCACAGTGCTCGGCCTGACGGAGATAACCGACTTGGCCGCTTCACTCCGATTGGCCGGCTCAGAGGGCGCAAAGATCCGCGCATCTCTCTCAGCGAAGTCCGAGGCGATCCGTTCCAAGATCCTCGCCGACGAGGAGGCCGAGGCGGCGGCTACGACCGAGCGCATGACCGTTCCGATCGCCCTGCTGATGACCGGCTTCCTGGTCCTGATCGGCTATCCGGCCATGGCCAGCGCTCTATCAGCGCTGTGACCAGCACACATAATCACGGGAGAAACGCATGATCACAAAGGTTCGCAGTCTGGTCGACACGGTCCGGGGCCGCTTGGTCATGATCGCTCATGAGGATCGCGGCAGCTCGGCCGCTGAGATGGCCGTTGTCACCGGGATCCTCATCGCCATCGCGATCCTCGTCGGCAAGGTCTTCGGGACCGCGATCGTCGCTGAAGCCAACAAGGTCGCAGAGCAGATCACGAGTCAGTGAAACCGCGCTGGCGAAACGACAGAGGATCGGCGGCGGCCGAGATGACGCTCATGACGCCGCTGCTGGTCCTACTCGTCGTGGGCGTAGTCCAGTTCGGTGTATGGCTGCACGCCACGCACACGGCGCAGGCCGTCGCCGCGCAGGCACTTCAGACCGCCCGCGTGAGCGACGGAAGCGCAGCCTCCGGACGCAGGCAGGCAGAAGCGCTCCTGAACACCGCCGGCCGCGGCCTGGTCCTCCACCCGAGCGTGGACGTCGTCCGCGACGCGCAACGCGCCCGGGTGACGATCCACGGCCAAGCCCAGCGGGTACTGCCGTTCCTGGATCTACCGGTGAACGCCTCGGCCGCCGGGCCGGTCGAGCGTCTGACGACGGCAGGCTGACGTGCGGCGATCCTGGCGTTCCGATGAAGGCAGCGTGACCGCCCAGACCGTGTTCGCGGTGCCACTGCTGATCACCGTGCTCATGTTCGTGGTGGTCTGCGGACGGCTCGTCGAGACCCGGCTCCGCGTCGACTCCGCCGCAGAGGACGCGGCCCGGGCGGCGTCGTTGGCCCGGTCATCGCAGGACGCGCAAAAGGCGGCGCGTAGTGCGGTTGCCGGGGACCTCGGGGGCCGCGGGTCGAGCTGTAGCGCCTACACAGTGAGCGTTGACACGACGGACTTCCGGCCGGGTGGCGGAGTCCGCGTGTCCGTACGGTGCGAGGCCTCGATGAGCGGCCTCAGCGGGCTTGGTCTGCCGGGAGCCGTTGGCGTCACGTCTCACGCGGCGAGTCCGATTGATCTCTACCGGGGGACCACATGATCGACCTGCGCCGTGATGACGGCAGCGCGACGGCGTTCACCGTCGTCATCGTTCCGGCACTGCTCATGGTCGCCGGACTCGTCTTGGACCTCGGCTTAGCCATGAATGCACGGGTCCGTGCGCTTGCCGTGGCGGAGGAGGCGGCTCGGGCGGGTGCTGGCGCTCTCGATCCTGTTCAGCTCCGACACGGTGACCGTCCAACGTTGGACCCGGTTCGCGCCCAAGCAGCCGCACGTTCGTACCTCGCCGGAGTCGGCGAAAGCGGGACCGTCAACGCCACAACGGGTCTGGTGACGGTCACCGTCAGGCTTCATCAGCGCGCCGAATTGCTGCGACTGATCGGCATCAGCGGCTTCAACATCGCCGGGACCGCCACTGCGATTCCGGCCACGTCGATCGTGAACCTCAACGGGAGCACTCCGTGACCACGAACCGACTTCTCCGGTCTGCTGCTGCGGGTGCTGCCTTGTCCGGCGGCGTCCTCGGCCTGCCGTACTTACTGCGCACGTACCTGGGAAACCCGATTCCGGCCACCGTGCCGTCCCCCGCGCGGATGGTGTGGTGGCTGCGGAGCGGGCAGTTTGACGACCACGCCGCTGTATCCGTCCTGGCCTACGTGCTGTGGTCATGCTGGGCGATCTTCGCGGTCCAGGTCGTAGCGCAACTACCGGGCGCGGTTCGGGATGCCTTACGTGCGCGACACGACGGCCAGCTGCCGATCAACCGCACGCGGAGCTTCATCGGCGGCGGCATGGTTCAAGCGCTCCTGATGGCGCTGCTGGTGACGCTATGTGTCCCGCGCAGTGCGCTGGCTGCGACGTCCTCCGGGCCCGTCGATGGCCCAGGGCCGATGAGTGCCCGCCCTGCGGCGGTCGGGGTGCCGGTACCGGGCGTCGATCTCGGCACAGATGAACGGCCCTCAGCGCCACTTCATGTTGTTGCCCATGGTGACAGCCTGTGGAATATCGCGGCGGCCTATCTCGGGGACCCGAACCGGTGGCCGGAGATCTACGAGCAGAACGTCGGCGTTCCACAGCCTGATGGCCAGGTGCTCACGAATCCCGATGTCATCCTGCCAGGCTGGAAGCTCATGATGCCGATGGTTGCCGCGCCGGCCGGGCAGAGTCCAGCACAGGCCCCGAGCGGTGTAGCCAGGACCCACGACGTCATCTCCGATGGTTCCGAGGCCGCTTCCCCCGCCGCCCTGGAAGGGGCGACCAGGCCGCTGCGGCCAGCCGCTGAAGCCGTACGTGTGCGGCCGCACACGGTTTCGGAGCGCGCGCAGACCGCACCGCGCGATCGCGTAGCAATCAGCCTTGGGGCAGATGGCTATGTGGGCATCGGGCTCGCAGCCGGCATCGCGGCGGCGCTGGCAGCCGGCCGACTGCGGCGCCGGTCTCGACCGCGCGCACAGTTCCCGGTTCCCCTTGACGACGATCCGGTCGACCGCGCAGCTGACGTTCCTGTCCAACTGAAGCGGGCGCACCTACTGACCCTCGCCCCGCCGGACGTCGGCTACGTCCAGGACGAAGACGACCCGTATCTCACTGAGTGGGTCGAGACGGAACCCCTTCTCCAGCCCGATCGGGCGGTGGACGGCTACGGCCTTCCGATTTTGAAGGCGTCGGCCGGGCAGGACGTAGCCAAGACACGCAAGGCGCTGGAGGCGCCGACCGGCCTGGCGTGGGGCACCGACCCCGACGGTGATCCGGTGCAGCTCGCGGTCACTGACACTGCCGGCCAAGGGGCGTCGTTGGAGGGAGACGGTGCCGAGGCCGCGTTACGGGCTCTCATCGTGGCAGCCTCGGCTGCGGAGGGGGTCCCGGACTGCGGTACAGCGACCCGCGTCGTCATCACAGCGGCTGTTGCCGAGCGCGTCTTCGGCACCGCGGAACTCCTCGCTGTGCCGCACGTGGAGGTCAAATCAGAGCTCTCCGACGCCCTGGACGAAGTCGAGGACGAGATCAGCGAGCGGCGCATTCTGCTTCGATCCCTCGGGTTACGCAACGCGACGGACGTCCGACGTTTCAAGCCCGACCACCTGATGCAGCCGCTCTTACTCGTCACGTTGCCGCCAGACGGCCCCGACGATGTCCGTCTGACTGACGTCATCGAGGCCGGCCACGCGCTCGATATCGACGCCACGGTGCTGGGCCCGGCGTCCGGAGCATCCGCGGTACGGCTGGAGACAGACGGCATGACCCACGCCGAGGGCTCCGCGTCGAGCATCGACGGCACCCGTGCGTTTCACATGTCGATTGCTGCTGCTCAGGAGGCCCTCGGCGTGCTCTACCAGGCCACGCCAGCGGCCCAGGCACAGGCAGGGGAAGCCGACGTCCAGCAGCATGCCGTGCCGTCTCAGCGAGCCGCAGCCGAAATGCGGGTCGCGGAGCCCCCGCGACTCCCGGAACAAGCGGTGCGCATCGAGGTCTTCGATGGTCTCGGAGTGGTGGTCAACGGCTGCGACATCAGCGGTCGATTTCGCCCGCGGCTGCGGACGCTGCTGTCCTACCTCGCAGTGAACCCAGCCGGCGCCCCTCGCGAATACCTGCTCCAGGAGGTCTTCGCCCTGGAGGTCACTACCAAGACCCGGCACAAGTTCTCCACCGAGCTGTCCGAGATCCGCCGCGCTCTACGCGCGGTCGCGCCAGAGCTTGCCGACGCGACGTTCATCGACGACGACCCGCGTACTCAGCGCCTTCGATTCGAGGCATCGACTATCACCACTGACCTTGACCTCTTCACACAGTCGCTCGCGGCAGCGAACAAGGCGGAGCCGGCCGCGCAGGTCGATCACCTCACCGAGGCAGTCCGCCTCTACAAGGGCCCTGTCCTCCCGCTCATCGATGCGGACTGGGCCGAACCCGTCCGCGAACAACAGCGACGCCGCGCCTTGGACGCCTACCACCGGTTGGCACGGCTCGTAGAGCCCTCAGACGCCGCCTACGCGATCCACCTGCTTGAGAACGCTATCGACGTGGATCGCTACAACATCGAGACGTACCAGAGCCTCATGAAGGCGCAGGCTGCGGTGGGCGACGCCATGGCCGTCCGGCGTACGTTTGAGCTTCTAGGCGTCCACATGGAGGACCTAGGGGAGAGCGTTGACAGCGGGACGCGAGAGGTTTTCGAGTTCAGCTTGAGCTCTGCGAGCATTTATCCACGCTGAGCGTTGACATTTAATCTAAGCGCTACGCCGGAGAATGCGAATCCGTGTCAGATACTTCCGTGTGTGGTTCTTGTCTAACGTCTACCAGGCAGCGGAAGAACTCCCAATTGGGATCAAGCTCGAGGTAGTGCGGCGCGAGCCATCGAGGATTGCGGAGGTGGGGCTCGTACATGGCGTGGCTGTATCCCAAGAGGTGCGAGGCATAGAGGAAGATTCCAGGGTGGTCCAATCGCGCCCGTAGCAGTGGGATGTGCGGGGAGAAGTCTGGGTCGTACCACTCAAGCCCCAGGTGTTCGCCGAGGCGATCGAGGTCGCGTGCGCTGGGACCTTCGATGAACGCCAGCCATTCGTTGGAGCCCTCGGGCCATCCGAACAACTGACACATTGTGTTTCGTACGCACCATCCGTCTCCGGCACCAATCAATTCAAGAAAGTTCTTGGTGGGGGTGGAGGTCCAAGTGAAGCCCTCCATCGTCGGTGTTGATTTCTTATCAGGCACTCGTCCTCCGCCTGGTCTCAAGCTCCAGGATAAGGATACGCATGCCTTCTGGCGCGTTCGGTGTGAAGTAGCATTTAATCCTGACGCCAGGGCTTTTGCGTTTGCGGCGTATGGCCGACTTCTGGGGACCGATTCGTCCGGTGCTGGGACGTTTACCTCGATCGGGTGTAGCCGTCGGCCAAGGTGTCGGCGGTGCCGTGGCTAGCCGGGGTGACGTGAGCGGTGACGTGACTGCGTGGACGCGATTCGGAGCGTCGCACTGGTCCGTCCGTGTGGCTCACTTGAATCTCCGTGAGCTGCGAGGCTACGGTGGGTAGTGACAAAACAAGACAAAGACCCCGGCGGTGCGCTAACACCCCGGGGCGTGGCACTAGGAGTTTGGGCTCCCGATGCGTGTACATGGTACCCGGCAAACCGGGTTCTTTACGAAGCTTCCGAACACGACGGCGCGTGATCATCAGCTGTCGTTCGCGGCGCGTGGCCTGCTGGCCTATTTGCTTTCGCTCCCCGATGGCGCCCGCGAGGATGTCAAGACCCTGGCGAACAAGTCTGTCGAGGGGCGTGGCACCATCACCCGCGCGCTGAACGAGTTGGAGTCCTGCGGCTACATGACTCGGGCGAAGACCCGGGATGAGGACGGCCGCATTCGTACCCAGGTTGAGATCTTCGCCGACCGAGCAGGGGCGTCAGTCCCGGTGAAACCGGCGACCGTCTCACCGGGAACCGGTACGCCAGGTGGCGGGAAGTCGGGAATCAAAACCGAAGAGGCTGGGGTAGAAGATTCCCTCCCTCCCCGGGCCCGGCCGGCGGAGCCAGTCGCCGAGTCCCCGACGCC
>NZ_JAAFZA010000399.1 GCF_015356865.1 Catenulispora pinisilvae | reverse complement strand
CGCCCGGATCGCACGGCACCAGCAAAACCCCGAGCCCCAGCGGCGCGATCTCCAGCACCCAGAACCAGCCGTCCGCCACCGACAGCGCATCGAACAGCGCCCCCGGCGCGGGCGCCGGCACCAAGACGACCAGCCGCAGCGCGCCTCCCCCGCCACGCACCACGACCACCCCGCCCAAGCCGCCGACCTCGAACCCGCCGCCGAGCAACGTCGCGCCCGCGGCCCCGACTGGCGCGTCGGTCTCGGTCAACTGGGCCACCGACAACCCCAACGACTACGCCACCAATTTCACCTGGGCCCCGGTCAGCGGCGCGACCAGCTACGACGTCCACTACACGTTCACCGACGGCAACGGCCACCAGAAGTACGACCAGACCGACAACGTCACGGGGACGTCCTTCCGAGGCCCCAACGAGTACAGCGACCCCTCGTCGCTGGCCTGCTTCCAGGTCCGCGCTGTGAACGCGTACGGCACCTCCGCCTGGGACAGCGGCAGCGCGCACTGCGTCTAGCGCGTGTGTCCCAGGTCACATACCGCCCGCGTCACAATCCGTCGATCTCCGTCATCTCATGTTCGACCCCTAGAGAGACGAAAGACGACGCAGGAGGACGGGCATGACCACGGCACTGGAAACCCTCAACCACGACTTCAGCGGCGACATCATCGAAACCGGCCACCCCGAGTACGCCGCCCTCGCCGGCACGGTCCTGGCCACCGGCACACCGGCCGTCATCCTGCGGCCGAGCAGCGTCGGCGGCGTCCAGAGCGCGGTGAGACACGCGGCCGCGGCCGGGCTCCCACTCGCCGTCCGCGGCGGCGGCCACTCCTTCTCCGGCTTCGGCACCAACGACGGCGGCGTCGTCATCGACCTGAGCCTGCTGTCCGGGGTGGAGATCGTGGACGGCGGCTGGCACGTGGTGCGCATCGGCGGCGGCGCGACCTGGGGCCAGGTGGCGACCGCGCTGGCCCCGCACAGCCTGGCCATCTCCGCCGGCGACACCAAGCAGGTCGGCGTCGGCGGGCTGACCCTCGGCGGGGGCCTCGGTTGGAAGGTGCGCAAGTACGGACTGGCGCTGGACGCCCTGGTGCGGGTGGAGATCGTGACGGCCGACGGCCGGGTCGTGATCGCCGACGAGGACGACAACGCCGAGCTGTTCTGGGCCGTGCGGGGCGGCGGCGGGAACTTCGGGATCGTCACCGCCTTCGAGTTCGCCGCACACCCGACCACCGGCGTCTTCCACGGCAAGATCGCCTTCCCCGGCGCCGAGGCCGCCACGGTCGTCCAAGGCTGGGTCGAGTACATGCGCACGGCCCCCGAGGGCCTGACCGCGAGCGCCGTCTTCGCCAACCCCTTCGCCGGCGGACCGCAGGCCCCGGTCGAGATCTTGGTGACCTTCGACGGGGATTCCGAGGACGAGGCGAACGCCGCCCTGCACCCGATCCGCCACCTCGGCACCGTGACCGCCGACGACGTGACCCTCAAGCCCTACGGCGAAGTCTTCGAAGACGCGCAGACGCCCCCGCCCGGCGTCCGCTTCTTCACCCGGAACGCCTTCGTCGAGCGATCCGGCGTGGACGCCGCGGTACGGATCCTCACCGAAGTCGGCTCCACGCCCGGCGCGCCGTTCCTCACCATCCGCAGCATCGGCGGCGCGATGGCCCGGGTGGCCGAGGACGCGACCGCCTTCGCCCACCGCCGCGCCGAGCTGATGATCGGGACCGCCGTGGTCGGCCCCGCGCCGGTGGTCCAGGCCGGGCTGCCGGCCCTGGACGCGATCTGGGACCGGCTGGCCCCGCACACCAGCGGCACATACGGCAACTTCAACACCACGGCCACCGACGCGGACGTGGCCGCCGCCTACCCGACCGACACCTACAAGCGGCTCGCGGCCGTCAAGAGCCAGTACGACCCCGCGAACCTCTTCAAGGGGAACTACAACGTGCGGCCTCTGTAGGCTTGATCGAAGAGCCGTCCGCGGCCCCGCCTCCCACCGCGAGGAGGGGCCGCCACCGCACTCGGGCAGGGGACAGCGCATGTATATAGAGACCGTCCGCATCCACATCCCGCCGAACACCGCGGAGACCTTCGAAGCCGCCGTCGCGGACCTGGCAGACCTGTTGCACCACAACAAGCAATGCCTCACCTACGAACTGTCCCGCTCGGTGACCAACCCCGACACCTACATGCTGCGCATCGAATGGACCCCCGACTCCAACCAGATCGGCGGCGTCCGCGACGGCGAACACCTGGCGCCGCTGCTCGCCGAACTCATGCCCGCCATCCTCGGCGTCGAGGAGACCTTCGTGACCGAGACGACGGATGTCAGCGGCGAGGGCGGGGCGCTTCGCGGGCTGTCATGACGCGGTAGCGCTACCGGCCATGACGTCTTCGATCTCTGATTTAGTGCGCCCGGTGTGCAGGCCGAGCAGCTGCGCGAGGAGATCGTCGAGCGCGGGCCAGGGCACGTTGCCGTGGCTGTTGTAGAGCGAGACCAGGCCGTGCAGCCCGGTCCAGAGGATGAGCCCGGCCTGCCACTGCTCGGCGGTCGTGGACGGTTCGGTCGCTGTCGCTGTCGCTGTCGCTGTCGCTGTCGCCGGTTCGGTCGCTGTCGCTGTCGCCGGTTCGGTCGCCGTCACCGATTCGGTCGCCGTCAACGGATCGGTCGCCGTCAATGGATCGGTCGCCGTCAATCGATCGTTCGCCGCCGCCGCGAGCGCCCGCACGAGGGCGTTCAGTAGCTCCTCACCAGCGCCGTGCGCGTTGAGCGGCACCAGTTGCTCGGGCATCCCGCCGCCCACGATGGTGCGGTACTCCCCCGGATGCCCGACGCCCCAGTGCACATACGAGGCGCAGCGCGCGACGAGTTCCGCGAGCGGCGTCGCGGCAGCAGCCGCCGCGTCGTTCATCAGGCGGCCGAGTTCGTCGTAGCGGAGCTTCAAGACGTGCTCGATCAGCGCGGTCAGGTCCGGGAAGTGGCTGTAGATGCTGGCCGGCGCCACCCCGACCTCGCGCGCGACCTGGCGCAGCGTCAGTGTCTCGGGCCGGTCCAGGCTCGCCAGCAGCCGGGCCGTCGCCTCGACCAACTGGTCGCGGAGCACCTGGCCCTGCCCGCGTGGGTTCCGCCGCCGCGCCGCCTGCGCCACCTGCCGCTCCTTACCGCCTCTGACCTACTCTGACCGACTCCGTCTCTGACCAACGACCGTTCAGTCTAGCTGCCCGCTGAGCATTCCACCTCGGCACGAGCCGGCTTGACAGCTCTAACCAACACTCGTTTACTTAAGTCACCAACACTTGTTCAGTCAGAGAGGGGTCGCCATGCGTGTCGCAGTTCTGGGTGCCACCGGCAAAGTCGGGCAGCTGGTCGTCCGACAGGCCGCCGAGCGGGGCCACGAAGTCATCGCCCTAGTCCGCCGCCCGGAGGCCTACAAGCCACCCGAGCAGGGCGCCGTCGAGGTCCGCCGAGCCGACGTCACCAAGCCGGAGGCGTTCCCCGACCTGAGCGACGCGGACGTGGTGATCTCCGCCCTCGGCATCAGCAAGGGCGACGAGCCGGGGACGCTGCTCGCCGGCGCCAAGCTGCTGGCCGGGCTGCCGACCCGCACGATCGCGCTGGGCGCGCTCGGGTCCGGGGCGTCGACCGGGGCCGGCGGCGGGATATACCAGACCCTCATGAAGCTGGTCATCGGCAAGCAGCTCCCTGAGAAGGCCGATGCCGACCGGATCGCCCTGGACGCCGGCGTGACCGTCTTCCACGCGCCGGACCTGCAAGTCGGCGGCGTCAGCGACACCCGCCACAACGTCGCGCTGACCGACTACCCGAAGCCCTTCTGGCCGCCGCGCATTTCTCGCGCCACCGCCGCCGCTCTCATGCTCGACGAAGCCGAGCACCCCACACAGAACGCGAAGATCCTGGTACCGGTCGGAAAGGCCTGATCACCATGAACGGCTACATCGCCCTTGAGGAAGCCATCGCCTTCCCCGGTCTCGCCTCTCGCCGACCGCCAATGCCCTACCCGGACAACATCCACCCGGACTTCGTCGAGCACGTGCTGGCCCGCCTTCCCGACGTGGCCGAGTTCCGGCTGCCCGACATGGACGCCAACGGCGTCGCGATGCAGGTACTCTCCCTCACCGTCCCGGGCATCGAGACCGACCCCGATCCACAGCGCGCCGTGGCCAACGCCCGCTTCGTCAACGACTCCCTCGCCGCGATCGTCGACTCCCACCCGACCCGCTTCGCAGCCTTCGCCGCACTCCCCTTCCAGGACCCGGACGCGGCCGTGGACGAGCTACGCCGCACCGTCGGCCGCCTCGGATTCAAGGGCGTCCTCGTCAACGACCACATCCAGGGCGAATACCTCGACGCCCCAGCCTTCGACCAGGTCTGGTCAACCCTGGCCGAACTCGACGTCCCCCTATATCTGCACCCCGGCATGCCCCCGGCGGACCGCTGGCACGTCCTGAACGGCCACCCCGAGCTCGACGGCGCACTGTGGAGCTGGCAGGCAACGACCGGCGGCCACGCGATGCGCATCCTGATGTCCGGGGTCTTCGACCGCCACCCGGCCGCACGGATGATCCTCGGCCACGGCGGCGAATTCCTGCCCTTCCAGCTCTCCCGATTCGACTCGCGCTACGCAACCCTGACCGCCCCGAACCCGTTGCTACGCAAGCCCTCCGAGTACTTCGGCACCAATGTCCTGGCGACCACCAGCGGCATCCTGGCCCCGGCCGCCATCGAAGCGCTGGTGCACGTGATCGGCGCGGACGCGGTGCTGTTCGCCATCGACTACCCCTACGAGCAGACCGACAGGGCCATCGCGGCCCTCGACCGCACGGCCCTGCCGGACGGCGACAAGCAGAAGATCGCCTTCGGCAACGCACGTCGGCTGCTGCGGCTTTGACGAGTCGCTACCTGGCGGCGAGTTGGGGTTGTTTCGGGTTCGGGTCTTTTGGGGCGGGGCTGAGGCTCAGGCTGAACTGTTCCGGGTTCGGTCCAGGCTCAGGCTGGGGCTGGGGCTGGGGTTCGCGAGCCGGGTTGCGGTTGGCGTGCGGGCTTCAAAGCTTTTTACGGCCTTCGGTCATGGTTGTGCCGGTTCGGGGTTCGGGGCGGCGGGTGTGTTTGTCGGCTGCCGGTTTCCGCGTTCACGACCCCGCCCCGCCTCAGGCCTCTTCGACTCCGGCAAGTTGGATCAAGAGCCAGATCAAGAACCAGATCAAGAACCAGATCAACAGCAAGATCAAGATCAAAAGCTGTGATGAAGAGCCCGGCGCCTCCGGCGGGGGCTCTCGGCTCCCTCGGGGAACTGGCGCGGTTCCATAGGGTGGTCAAGCCAGTCTCAGCGGCGGCGGTCCCTGAGGTGGCTACGGTTCGTTCCCCTCGCTCGCGTCGTCAGCCCCAAGGGGTACAGCGCCGAACCCCGGGAGTAAAGTCCGCGCCCTTACTGTAAGCGGGCAGGTGGCGGCCGCGTACAGCGCGAACTTGACTCCCGAGAACCGGCACTGTAGGCAAAGCCCTGCCGACGCGACCGAGGGGAACGAACCGAAAACCAACCGGAAGAATAGCAATCACAGGGCCCGTAGACGCGGGTTGGGCGATGCGGCCGCCGGTGAGGTTGTGGCGACGGGCCGGTGGGCAGCTGGCCGGTGACACACCCGCCTTCTGCCAGTTTGCCTCGGCATACCGCTATCCCGACGGTATCGGTTGTGGCCGCCGGATCGATCAGTCTCCCGGCCGCCAACCCGGAGTGCGCACCCCGGCGCCGGTGCGCTGGCCAGCACCTGGACCGGCAGCCGAACTCGCCGGGCCGCCTGCCTCGCACCACCAGTTTTGTACTTCTCCGGTCGGTTTTCGGTTCGTTCCCCTCGGTCGCGTCGGCAGGGCTTCGCCTACAGCGCCGGTGGCCGGGAGTCAAGTTCGCGCTATACAAACCGCAGCTTGCAGGC
>NZ_JAAFZA010000398.1 GCF_015356865.1 Catenulispora pinisilvae | reverse complement strand
CGACCCACGTGTCGCCCCTCCCCGGCGCCCGCGTGACCGCCACCTTCGGCGCCGGCGGCGCCAACTGGAGCAGCGGCAAGCACACCGGTCTCGACCTCGCCGCGCCGCACGGCACCCCGATCCGGGCGGTCGCCGACGGCACGGTCGTCTCCGCCGGCTGGGCCGGGCCCTATGGTCTGCGGGCCGTCGTGAAGCACGCCGACGGCACGTCCACCGCCTACAACCACATGGCGCGCGTGGCGGTCTCAGGGGGCTCCATCGCGGCCGGGCAAACCGTCGGCTACCTCGGTTCCACCGGGAACTCGACCGGCCCGCACCTACACTTCGAAGTCACGACCGGCGACGGCGCGTTCATCGACCCGCTCGGCTGGCTTCGCGGGAAGGGCGTCACGGTCTGACCGCGGCGGTGAGTCAGGGGTAGTCGACTGACGCGCTGCGTGCGTCAGCACCGGTCAGCACGCGTCAGCACGCGTCGGTACGCGTCAGCACCCGCCGACACTCCCCGCGCCGCCCGGATCCAACCCCGCCACCGACTTCACCAGCGCCGCGAAGCCCTCCGTCCCCAGCGGCTCGACCGCGCGCTCGCGCAGCGCCCCGAGGAAGGTGCGGATCGCCTCGCTGGCCACCTCGAGACCATGGTCGGTCAGCGTCACCAGGATCACCCGGCGGTCGGCGGCCGAGGGGGCGCGCTCGATCAGCCCGGCCTCGGCGAGCCGGTCGGCGACCTTGGTGGTGCCGGCCGTGGAGAAGCCGAGGATCCCCGACAGCTGGCTCATCTTCGCCGTGTACTCGGGGCTGCTGACCAGGTACCACAGCGCCTGGAAGGCCGAGGGCGACACGCCGGTGCTGGCCTCGACGTCGTCGAGCAGCCGGCCGTTCAGCCGCCGGAACGCCGCCTGGAGCTGGTTCCACTGCCGCAGCAACGCCAGGTCCGCCGTCGAGGGGCAGGCCCCTTCTCCCACACTGTGCCCTTCCGTCCCCATCACGTTGACCAGGATAGGCCACCGGGCTACTATCTCGCTAGTTAGCTAATTGCTGGCGAGAAGATTGCGCGCTACCTATCTGCGCACCGTCCGCTACCTGTGTGGGAGCCCGTCATGAGCGAGAAGTGGATCCTCGATCCCGCCGGCCACGAGGTGGCCGTCCGCAACAAGACCTTCTGGGGGCTGGTCACGGTCCGCGGCGTGTTCCAGACCGTCCACGGCCAAGGCGTGCTGGCCGACGACGGGACCGGCGAGGGCACCGTGACCGTCGACGCCGCGTCGCTGAACACCCGGCTGGGCAAGCGCGACGACCACCTGCGCTCGGCCGACTTCTTCGACGTCGAGCACCACCCGACGTTCCAGTTCGCCGTCGACCGGATCGGCCCGGTGACCGCCGACAGCGCCGAGGTCGAGGTCCGGGGCACGCTCAAGGTGCGCGAGACCGTCCAGCCGATGACGTTCCTGGCGCACGCCGACCGGCGCGGCGACAGCGTCACGCTGACCGCGACGATCCCGTATGTGCGCAAGGACTTCGGGATGACGTGGAACCAGCTCGGCATGATGGCCGGGAAGGGTGAGATACGGGTCAAGCTGCGGTTCACGCTGGAGGGCTGAGTTTGGTCAGTGCGGCTGGCTGAGCCTGTTCAGCCGGCCAGCAGTCCGGTCCCGGTACGCACCACGACGGTCCCGAACGGCGCGTCCAGCCGCAGCCACCGCCCCGCCGACCGCACCACGGCCGACGCGGACTGCGCCTGCCCGAGGAACGCCATCGCCCGGGCGGCGTGCGCGGCCCGCACCGGCAGCCCGAAGGACAGCGGCCGGTCCCAGATCTCCGCGGCCAGGCCGTCCACGGACGCCCGGGTCCGCTCCCGGTCGGGAATCGCCTCGGCCCGCTCCTTGAACTCGGCGATCCCGGCCAGCGCGGCGGTCTCCACCTCCGCGACCGGCAACTCGCCGACCGCCTGCCAGCCGACGCGCGGCGGCAGGAACCCGGTCCAGGCCGTCGCCCCGGCCAGCGGGCGGGGCAGGGCCAGCGAGCCGTCGTCGGCGATCGCGTGGAGCAGGTCGCCGGCCGAGACGGTGATGTCGATGTCGCTGGTGTCGGCGCCGGCGCCGGTGTCGCTGGTGTCGGTATCGGCGATGTCGGCGATATCGGTGTCGGCGGTGGTGGCGTTGCCGTTGCCGTTGGCCACGGTGATATCAGGGCCGGTCACGGCCTCGCCGGGGCCCAACGCGACCACGCGCAGCGTCAGCACATCGAACGGCGGCTGCCCGTAAACGCCGATCGCGGACCCCGAAGCCACCACCCGCACCGCCGCGGCCTTGTCGAACCGCAGCAGCCGGCTCAGGTATCCGCCCAGGTCGGCGGCCTCGGCCGGACCGGCCAGCAGCAGCTCCGACACCCGCGCGTTCATGCCGCCGCCGGGGTGTAGTACTCGCCGAGGTAGTCCTTCTCCATCGGCGACAGCCGCCGCGGATAGCCGCCCGCGATGTTGAACGGCACCAGCACCGACGAGGCGATCGCGTAGACCTGCTCGTCGTCGCGCACCTCGTAGGCGACGGTGAACTTCGCCGTGGCGATAGCCGTCACCCACACCTCGACCCGCACCGGCTCGGGCCGGTAGACCAGCGGGCGCTTGTATTCGATCTCGTGCTTGGCGACCACGGTGCCGAACGTGGCGAACCCCTCCACCCCGGCCTCGGAGGCGCGGCGGAACATCCAGTCCACCCGCGCCTCCTCCAGATAGCGGAGATAGACCACGTTGTTGATGTGCTGGTAGGCGTCCATGTCGGACCACCGCAGCGGGCACAGGTAGACGTGCCGCCGCCCCGGCCCTTGCGGCGCCGGGGGCGCCTCGCGGGACGGGGAGGCGGTCGGCGTGTTCGTCGACGCGCTCGTCGGCGTGTTCGCCGTCTTGCCCGTCGTCGTGCTCGTCTCGGCGGTGCCGGTCATCAGTCGCGCGTCAGCTTCCGGTAGGTGGCGCGGTGCGGACGCAGCGACTCCGGGCCCAGGCGCTCAGCCTTGTTCTTCTCATAGCCCTCGAAGTTGCCCTCGTACCAGAACCACTTCGAGTCGCCCTCCCACGCCAGGATGTGCGTGGCGACCCGGTCCAGGAACCAGCGGTCGTGGGAGATGACCACGGCGCAGCCGGGGAAGTCCAGCAGCGCGTTCTCCAGCGAGGTCAGGGTCTCGACGTCCAGGTCGTTGGTGGGCTCGTCGAGCAGCAGCAGGTTGCCGCCCTGCTTCAAGGTCAGCGCCAGGTTCAGCCGGTTGCGCTCACCGCCGGAGAGCACGCCGGCGGGCTTCTGCTGGTCCGGGCCCTTGAAGCCGAACGCCGAGACGTAGGCCCGCGAGGGCATCTCGACCTGGCCGACCTTGATGTAGTCCAAGCCGTCGGAGACGACCTCCCACAGCGACTTCTTCGGGTCGATGCCGGAACGGCCCTGGTCGACGTAGGAGATCGAGACGGTCTCGCCGATCTTGACCGACCCGCCGTCCGCCTGCTCCAGGCCCACCATGGTCTTGAACAGCGTGGTCTTGCCCGCGCCGTTCGGGCCGACGACGCCGACGATGCCGTTGCGCGGCAGCGTGAAGGACAGGTCGTCGATCAGCACCCGGTCGTCGAAGCCCTTGACCAGGTCGGAGACCTCGATCACGACGCTGCCCAGACGCGGGCCCGGCGGGATCTGGATCTCCTCGAAGTCGAGCTTGCGGATCTTGTCCGCCTCAGCCGCCATCTCCTCGTACCGGGCCAGTCGCGCCTTGCTCTTGACCTGGCGGGCCTTGGCGTTGGAGCGGACCCACTCCAGCTCTTCCTTCAGCCGCTTCTGCCGCTTGACGTCCTTCTGGCCCTCGACCCGCATACGCGAGGCCTTGGTCTCCAGGTACGTCGAGTAGTTGCCCTCGTAGGGGTAGGCCCGGCCGCGGTCCAGCTCCAGGATCCACTGGGCGACGTTGTCCAGGAAGTACCGGTCGTGGGTGACGGCGACCACCGTGCCCGCGTACTTCTCCAGGTGCTGCTCCAGCCAGTTCACCGACTCGGCGTCCAGGTGGTTGGTGGGCTCGTCGAGCAGCAGCAGGTCGGGGGCCTCCAGCAGCAGCTTGCACAGCGCGACCCGGCGCTTCTCACCGCCGGAGAGCACCTTGACGTCGGCGTCGCCGGGCGGGCAGCGCAGGGCGTCCATCGCCTGCTCGATCTGCGAGTCCAGCTCCCAGGCGTTGCGGTGGTCCAGCTCGTCCTGGAGCTTGCCCATCTCGGCGAGCAGCTCGTCGGAGTAGTCGGTGGCCATCTGCTCGGCGATCTCGTTGAACCGCTTGAGCAGGTCCAGGGTGTCCTTGACGGCCTCCTGGACGTTCTCCAGCACGTTCTTGGTCTCGTCGAGTGGGGGCTCCTGCAGCAGGATCCCGACGGAGGCGCCCGGCGCGAGGTTGGCGTCACCGTTCGACGCCGTCTCCAGCCCGGCCATGATCTTCAGCACGGTGGACTTACCCGCACCGTTCGGACCGACGACGCCGATCTTCGCCCCCGGCAGGAACGACAGGGTCACGTCGTCGAGGATGACCTTGTCGCCGTGGGCCTTACGCGCCTTGCGCAGGGTGTAAATGTACTCCGCCATGACCTAGAGCTTAGTTGCCGCGGGTTAATGGTTATGACGCCTTCACTCGGAAGGCGGGAGTGTGACGGGGGTCACGGGTGGTGTCAGGGTTCTTAGTTCGGGGGTGGAGTGGGTTTTTGGTGGGGTTTTTGGTGGGGTTCCTGGTCGGGTTCCTGGTCGGGTTCCTGGTCGGGCTCCTGGTCGGGCTCCCGGTCGGGCTCCCGGTCGGTTTCGGGGGTTGCTTGCTTTGCGCTTTGCGCTTCAGCAGGCCAGCGGATCGGCGAGGCTGGCGTCCGCCGGGCGCGCCCGCGACATCCCGCTGACGTCCACGCACCCACCCTGCGCACCGGCGGCGCGGGCGTAGACGGCGACGAAGTCCCGCGCCGAGGGACTGAAGTATCGCTCAGCGGGCCGCGGGTAGTCGCCCCACTTGAAGGGGCGCGGGTCGCCGGCGCTCGCGGAGGAGTCGTACGCCATGAACGACGGCCAGCTGATGTTGATGTCCAACTCCATGGCCCGCACCGCCCCGGCCCGCTGCAACGCGGTGGCCAACGAGCGCGGCGACATCGTCGGCCCCAGCGCGAAGACGACGTCGCCGGCAGCCGTGACCCCGACCCCGGAACGACGGACGTAGGTAGCGCCGCCGTCGGTGACCCCCCAGGTGAAGAGCGAGTCGATGTCCGGAGCGATCCGACCGCCATCGATCATCAACTGCCGCTGCTGCCGCACACCGACGACATCGGAGTCCAGCTTCACGTCCCGGCCCCACACCCCGACCGTGAAGGAACCATCCCGCCGGAAGACTTCGGCCGCGACGCCGGGGACGAGGGGACCGTACTGCTTGCCGTCGAGGTAGAAGCCACCCTCGGAATCACCCATAAGGAAGCCACCATTCCACGTGGCGACCAGCCCATCGCGCCGATCACGCGGCAGCATGTCCGGCTGCGACCAACTACCGCCGGGCTGCGAGTACCCGGGATGCAACTCGAAACGAGCCGCCGACTGCTTGATCCACGCGATCGCCACAGGCGAGGAACTACCCGCGGCATGCAGGAGCGTCCCCTGCACAACGGGCTCCCCGCGCGAGTCGGTGGTAAGGACGCGCCACTGCCCCTCGTCAGAAAACGCACGATCACCAGGCGCGACAAGCGGAGCCTGGAGCGGATACATACGCTGCGGCACCACCCGCGAAGCGACGGGCTGCGCAAGGCGAGGCGGCATCGCGGCACCCGCGGCCAGCGGCTGCCCAGACGACGCCACATACCGCGCCGCCACCGCCCCGGTCACCGCCGCGGCCACCGCGGCACCGACCGCCACTGCTGGAATCCATCGCGCTCGACCGCGCTTCATGTCGCCCACTGCGGTGTCTTGCCCTGGGGGGTGGGCGGGCAGACGGCGCCGAATGGCTGATGTGGGGGTGCGGGAGTGCACTGA
>NZ_JAAFZA010000397.1 GCF_015356865.1 Catenulispora pinisilvae | reverse complement strand
CGGCTGGCGCTCGGGGCCGTGGGGCTGCTGGTGGCGACCGGGCTGTACCAGGGGTGGCGGGAGGTCGGGAGCGTCAGTGGGCTGGTGGACACGACCTACGGCCGGCTGCTGCTCGCCAAGGTCGCCGTCCTGCTCTGCGTGATCGGTGTCGCCAGGGGGTCGCGCAGCATCGTGGCGAAGTGGCGTGACGACAGCGATAGCGACGGCGACAGCGGGAGCTCGGCGGCCGCACTGCGCCGGAACGTCGCGATCGAGCTGGCGGGCGCGTCAGTGCTGCTGCTGTTGGCCGTGTTGCTGGCTGGAAACGCGCCCCCGCGCTGAGTCCTACTGCGAGGCTTTCTCAGGTTCGGCCGCCAGCACCGCCCGGAACTCGTCGAGCAACTGCTCCGAGGAGTCGGTCCAGTCGAGCCCAGTCCAGTCCAGTGACCGGATGACCATGTTGTCTACCAGCAACACCTGCGTCCCTTTTCCCGAACCCGGTGTCGGGAAAAACCGCCTCCTCATGCTCCCGATGACCAGCGCGAACCTAATGCACGCCGACCGCTACTACGCTCTTTAGGAGTTTTTAACGCCGTTCTTACACAAGGACCGTCCATAATGAGGTGAGCATGGCCGGTCGCGTCGCCACCCGATGGGCTGCCGGGCCTGACGTCACAATCGGCTACGACGACTCGAGAAAAACTTCATGCAACCCACCCAGGACACGGTCACCACCATGCCCCTCGGGCGCATCCTGTCGGCCTCACTGGACCACGCGGTCTGGCCGGTGGCCGCACCCGCGCAGGCACGGACCCTGGTCGACGTCCTAGATGCGACTGTTCAGCACCACCCCGACGCCCCCGCGCTGGAAGCGGCCGGTGTCGTTCTCACGTACCGCGAGCTGCGCGGCGCTATCGGGGCGCTCGCCGACACTTTGCGCGGGCACGGAGTCGGCCCCGGCGACAAGGTCGGCGTCCGTGTTCCCTCCGGGACCACCGATCTGTACGTGGCCATCCTCGCCGTGCTGGTCGCCGGTGCCGCCTACGTCCCGGTCGACGTGGACGACCCGGACGAGCGCGCCGAGATGATCTGGCAGGACGCCGCGGTCTGCGCGATCGTCGGCGAGGGCCGCTCGATCCGGCCCGGCCCCGGGACGCCCGGCCGGCGCTCGGGTCCGCCGAGCGGGACCGACGACGCGTGGGTGATCTTCACCTCCGGCACCACGGGCCGTCCCAAGGGTGTCGCGGTCTCGCACCGCTCGGCCGCCGCGTTCGTCGACGCCGAGGCCCGCCTGTTCCTCCGCGACCGGCCGCTGGGCCCCGGCGACCGGGTCCTGGCCGGGCTCTCGGTCGCCTTCGACGCCTCCTGCGAGGAGATGTGGCTGGCCTGGCGGCACGGCGCTTGCCTGGTCCCGGCCCCGCGCTCGCTGGTGAAGGCCGGTACGGATCTGGGCCCGTGGCTCGTGGAGCGCGGCATCACGGTGGTCTCCACGGTCCCCACCCTGGTCGCGCTGTGGCCGGCCGAGGCGCTGGACCGGGTCAGGCTGCTGATCGTCGGCGGCGAGTCGTGCCCGCCGGAGTTGGTCGAGCGGCTGGCGGTCCCGGGGCGGGAGTTCTGGAACACCTACGGCCCCACCGAGGCGACCGTCGTCGCCTGCGCCTCGCTGATGCGCGCCGGATCGCCGGTGCGGATCGGGACGCCGCTGGACGGCTGGGAGTTGGCCGTCGTCGACGGCCAGGGCCGGCCGGTGCCGTGGGGCCAGACCGGCGAGCTGCTGATCAGCGGCGTCGGCACCGCGCGGTACCTGGATCCGGCCAAGGACGCCGAGAAATTCGCGCCGCATCCCGCACTGGTCGGTCAGCGCGTCTATCGCACCGGCGACCTGGTCCGCGCCGAACGCGAAGGCCTGATCTTCCTCGGCCGCGCCGACGAGCAGGTGAAGATCGGCGGACGGCGGATCGAGCTCGGCGAGGTCGACGCGGCGTTGCAGGCACTGCCCGGGGTTCGCGCGGCGGCCGCGGCGGTCAAGGACAGTCCCGCGGGCGGGCAGGTGCTCGTCGGCTACCTCGTCGTGGAGAACGCGGCTGCGCAGCAGGCCGGGATCCCGCACCAGCGTTCTGCGAACAGCGACACGGCAGGCAGCGACACGACGAGCAACGACCCGGCGGGCAGCGACACACCGGACAGCGGTTTCGACAAGAACGCCGCCCGCGAAGCGTTGTTGCAGCGGCTCCCCCCGGCCCTGGTCCCGGTGCTGGCTCTGGTCGACGACCTGCCGACCCGCACCTCCGGCAAGGTCGATCGCAAAGCCCTGCCATGGCCGCTGCCCGGCCAGGAGTCGGGCGCCGCCGGTTCGGCGACAAACCTCGGCGGCACGGCCGGCTGGATAGCCGAACAGTGGCAGCGGCTGCTCGGCGTCCCGGTCGAGGCCGACAGCGACTTCTTCGGCCTGGGCGGCAGCAGCCTCACGGCGGCGCGGCTGGTCGGCGACATGCGCGACCGGTATCCCGGGTTCACCGTCAAGGACCTGTATCAGCACCCGAAGTTGCCGGAGCTGGCGCGGCTCCTGGACGCCTCCGAACAGTCCGGCAGCCAGGCCGGCAAGCCGCGGGTCCGGCACCGCCGCGTGCACCTGACGCCGGCCACCGCCGGGCTGTATCAGGGCTTTGTACTGTCGGTCTTGTTCGTCATCACGGCCATCCCCTGGGTGCTCGGGATCGCGGCGATGGACGACGTCATCGGGCCGGTGAAATGGGCCCCGCACACGTCGTGGTGGCTGATCGTCGGCGCCTGGCTGGCGTTGAGCAGCGCGCCGGCCCGGATGGTGATCAGCGGGGTCGGCTCGCGGGTGTTCACCCACAACTTGCAGCCGGGTTCCTATGCGCGCGGCGGCTGGACGCATCTGCGGCTGTGGACGGCCGAGCGGCTGGTCGGCGCTTTCAGCCTGGCCGGGGTCACCGGCACCCCGATGGCCTCCCGCTACGCCCGCATACTGGGGTGCCGGGTCGGGCGTGACGTCCAACTGCACTCGCTGCCTCCGGTGACCGGCATGGCCGCGTTCGGCGACGGCGCGGTGCTGGAACCGGAGGTGGACTGCGCGGGCTGGTGGATCGAGGGCGACCTGCTGCACGTCGGCGGGATCCGCGTCGGACCGCACGCCTCGGTCGGCACCCGCTCGATGCTGATGCCCGGCGCGGACGTCGGCGCCGGTGCCGAGATCGCACCCGGGAGCTGCATCGCAGGGCCCGTACCCGAAGGCGAGCGCTGGCACGGCACCCCCGCACGCCGTGACGAGAACGCGCCGACGTTCAAGTGGCCGCCGCCGGAGTACCGCAAGTCGCGGTTCTGGAACCTCGCCTACATGCTCACCCTGCCGGTGATGCAGCTGCTGCCGTTGCTGTCGGCCGCGCCGGCGCTGGTGTTCCTCTACCTGTGGCGCGGCACCCATCCCGAGCCCGGCAGTCTGGCCGATCTGATCCTGATCGCGTCGGTGCCGTTCACCGTGGTCACCGTCGTCTGCTACATACTGCTGACCGTCCTGGTGGTGCGGGTGCTGTCGCGCAAGATCGTGCCGGGCGTGTTCGCGGCGCACGGACGCGTGGCGTGGAACGTGTGGGTCGTGCACCGGCTGATGGAGACCTCACGCGTGGCACTGTTCCCGCTGTATGCCAGCCTGGCGACGCCGGTCTGGCTGCGGATGTTGGGGGCGCGGGTCGGACGGCGGGTCGAGGCCTCGACCGTGCTGGCGCTGCCGAGCCTGATGGAGGTCGACGACCACGCCTTCCTGGCCGACGACACACTGATCGCGCCGTTCGAGATCCGCGGCGGCTGGCTGCGCCTGGGGCCCGCCTACGTCGGGAAGCGGGCGTTCGTCGGCAACTCCGGCATGGTCGGCCCCTTCCGCCGGGTCGCCGACGAATCGCTGATCGGCGTGCACTCCGACACCCCGGCCCGCACCTCCCCCGGCGACTCGTGGCTGGGCCGCCCGGCCTTCACCGTGCAGCGCCAGGTGGAAGGCGGGGAGTCCACGGCGCGAACCTACGACCCACCGTTCCGGCTGATCGCCGCCCGTGCCTGCGTGGAACTGTGCCGCTGGCTACCGCTGTTCCTGTCGGTGCTGCTCGGCGACGTCGCGGTGATAGGCGTGCAGGCGGCATACGACAACTTCGGCCTGTACGGAGCCCTGCCGATCGCGATGGGCCTACTACTCGGCGTCGGCGTCACCGCCTGCCTGCTGACGACCCTGGCCAAGTGGCTCCTCGTCGGCCGGTTCCGGGTGACCCAGAAGCCACTGTGGAGCTCGTTCGTATGGCGCAACGAACTGTTCGACACCTTCATCGAGGAACTGGGCATGCCCTGGCTCGGCGCCTCCCTGATCGGCACACCCTTCATGAACATGTGGATGCGCAGCCTCGGCGCCCGCATCGGGCGCGGCGTGTGGTGCGAAAGCCACTGGCTCCCGGAAACAGACCTGGTGACCTTGGGCGACGGCGCGACGGTGAACCGCGGCGTGGTGTTGCAGACGCACCTGTTCCAGGACCGGCTGATGCGAATGGACACCGTGACACTGGGCCGCGGCGCGACACTCGGCCCGCACGCGATCGCACTGCCGGGCACGCAGCTCGACGACGCGGCGGTGGCCGGGCCGTACTCACTGGTGATGCGCGGGGACCGGCTGCGGGCCGGTACGCGGTGGTACGGGAACCCGGTCGCGCACTGGGATTCTGAGGATTAGGGCTGCGGGCTGTTCGGGGTGCACCCCGGCACCGGCGGGGTGGCCGACACCTGGACCGGCGGCCGAATTCGCCGAGTCGCCGGTACCGCACCACTAGGCTTTGCACCTATCCGGCCGGTTTTCGGTTCGTTCCCCTCGGTCGCGTCGGCAGGGCTTTGCCTACAGTGCCGGTGGCCGGGAGTCAAGTTCGCGCTATACAAACCGCCGCCTGCCCGCCCGACCGCAACGGCGCGGACTTTACTCCCGGACACCGGTGCTGTACCCCTTGGGGCTGACGACGCGACCGTGGGGAACGGACCGCACCACCTCAGGAACCGCCGCCGCTGAGACTGGCTCGACCACCCTATGGAACCGCGCCAGTTCCCCGAGGGAGCCAAGAGCCCCCGCCGGAGGCGCCGGCCCTTCACCAGGGCTCTTGATCTTGATCTGGCTCTTGTTCGGACCTGCCGGAGTTGAAGAGGCCTGAGGCGCGGCGGGGTTGTGAACGCGGGAACTGGCAGCTGAGTCGCATACTCGCCGACTCGAACCCCGAACCGGCACAACCATTACCGAAGGCCGTAAAAAGCTTTGAAAACCCACAACCAAACCGCAGCCCGGTCGGCAAACTCCAGCCCCTAAAAAAGATCCGAACCCGGAGCGGTTCACAAGCCCCTAGGACAGAGCTGGGCGACAGCGGTTCTATAGGCCGGACCAGCGATCGGGATCAAAATGCCGGGTCAAAGTGCCGAACCAAACAACCGGATCAGAGTGCCGGACCAAAGTGTCGGACCAAGTGCCGGACCAGAGTGCCGGACCAGAGTGCCGAATCAAAGTGCCGAATCAAAGTGCCGCACCAGAGAACCGAACCAAAAAACCAAATCAACCAGGCAACCCCGCAAGCGCAGCCTTGAACTCCTCAATAATCTTGCGCCCAGGACTACGGAACGCCGCGTAGATGTTGTCGACATTCGCTGTCGCCTTCGCGGTGATCTGCGTCGTCGTCGGGCCGACCGGCATCACGGTCACGACGAGTCCGCCCCAAATGGTGGCGGACTTGAACGTGCCTTCCACGCGACCGGCGGCATCGTCTACCTTGGTGAGAGTGAAGCTGGCTGCCTGCATGGCCGCGACGCACCTCGGGCCCCAGTAGGGGCTGGGGCCGTCGAACACTACAGACTCTTCCAATGACTTGCGGATCGCCATTGGTAGTTAGAGGCGCGGTGCTCGTGAGAGCCCGTTTCCTCTGTCCCCTTTCAATCCGTGCGTGCGGTTCTCCCGCACACGGCTTACCGATGATCTTCTTGACATGGTTACGCAGTCTCCGGA
>NZ_JAAFZA010000396.1 GCF_015356865.1 Catenulispora pinisilvae | reverse complement strand
AAAGGATCGCGGCGGCCGACCAGCCGATGAAGATCAGCGGCAGAACCAGGCCCGACGACCCGAACACCAGGGCCGCCAGGGTCAGCGCGACCAGCATGATCCCGGCCCACGCCAACGCGGTCCGGCGCCCGCGGCGGGCCGTTCGCGCAGGCCTACGTCCTCGCCCACGAGTACGGACACCACGTCCAGAACCTCACCGGGGCGCTGCGCAACAGCCAGTCCTCGCAACAAGGGGCGAACAGCGGTGCGGTGCGGGTCGAACTCCAGGCAGACTGTTACGCCGGGCTGTGGGCCCACTACGCCACGACGACGAAGGACGCCTACGGCAGGGTCCTGATCAAGGATCTCACCAAGCAGGACATCTCGGACGGACTGGACGCCGCGGCGGTGGTCGGCGACGACCGGATCCAGGCGCAGTACCAGCAGCGGGTCACCCCGGAGACCTGGACCCACGGTTCGGCGGCGCAGCGTCAGAAGTGGTTCCTCACGGGTTACCAAACCGGAGACTTCCAGTCCTGCGACACCTTCTCCGGCGCCGTTTGAACCTCCGTGCGATATTCCAGCGTTGTCCCGCCGTTACTCAAAGGCTGGATGCGTCATAGGCCGGAAGCGGTCGCGGCCGATACCCCGGCGCGCCGGAATGCCGGTTCGGACAAACGGATCTGACGCGATATCAGGGGCATGACGGTGTGATTCGAGCCCGGCAATCCGCCACGAATTACGCCGGACTCGCCCCCATTGGTCCGGGTATGCCCACGGGCTGGCCGAACGAGAAGCGCAGATCCCCTCTCCTAGCCCCCGACTACGGGTGTACGCTGCGGATTCGTTCCACCAGTTGTATCCGCGGGTCTCGTCCGCCAGGTGAGGTCCCGTATGTCTTGGGGGAGTTCGAGGTTTGCCATAGGCCTCGATCGAACCCGGACAAGTCCACCGACAGTACTCGAAGTCCAGAGGTGAACCGGCGTGGCTCTTCCGCCCCTCACTCCAGAACAGCGTGCGGCCGCACTTCAGAAGGCAGCAGAGGCGCGGCGTGAGCGCGCCGCTCTGAAGCTCCGTCTCAAGGCTGGCGGCGTGACCCTGTCCGACGTTGTGCGCGAAGGTCAGAAGAACGAGATCATCGGTAAGATGAAGGTCTCGGCTCTTCTGGAATCGATGCCCGGCATCGGTAAGGTCCGAGCCAAGCAGATCATGGAGCGTCTCGACATTTCCGAGACGCGCCGGATCCGTGGGCTCGGCGCCAACCAGATCGCATCACTGGAGCGTGAATTCGGCGCGTGACGTCCAACCTGCCCCGGCGCCTCATTTGAGACGCCGAGGTAGGCGACGCGGCACAACCGTCGGAATCGCGGCCCTGCGGCCCGGTACGATCTTCTCCCATGAGCGATCGCGCCGGAACGGACGGCCACGGTTCCGACACCCCTGCCTCTGAATCGGACACTGCCCCCGCACTTCTCACAGTGCTCTCGGGGCCCTCAGGCGTCGGCAAGACGACGCTCGCCAAGCACGTGCGCGAGGTCCACCCCGAGGTGTGGCTGTCGGTCTCGGCCACCACCCGCAAGCCCCGGCCCGACGAGGTCGACGGCGTGCACTACTTCTTCTACGACCGGCCCACCTTCGAGGACTTGATCGCCGAGGGCGAGTTCCTGGAGCACGCCGAGTACGCCGGCAACCTTTACGGCACCCCGCGCCGCCCCGTCGGGCAACGCCTGGCCGCCGGCCAGCCGGTCCTGCTGGAGATCGAGTTGCAGGGCGCGCGCCAGGTCCGCCGCGCGATGCCCGCCGCCCGCCTGGTCTTCCTGGCCCCGCCGTCCTGGGAGGTGCTGGAGCAGCGGCTGCGCGGCCGGGGCACCGAGCCCGAGGACGTCATCGAGGCGCGGTTGGCCACCGGCCGGATCGAGTTGGCCGCCGAGAGCGAGTTCGACGTGACGATCGTGAACACCACGGTCGCCGAAGCGGCGGCGGAACTGGTCGAGCTGGTCACCGGTTCGCCGATAAACCACTGACGGGCACGGCCGAAAACCACTGACGGGGACTGCCGTCGGCCTGATCGCCACCGGTGTACTCACCGGACCGGCAGGTCCGAGCCTCCAGAGCTGTTAGTCTAGAACGTCCGGGTCGTGGGGATCCGGAAATGATCTTGCTCGTCTGCGACAGGAGTCCTCACGCGTGTCCGCCACTGAGCCCGAAGGCATCATCAACCCGCCGATCGACGAGCTGCTGGACGCCGCCGGCTCCAAGTACAGCCTGGTGATCTACGCGGCCAAGCGCGCCCGGCAGATCAACGCCTACTACTCCCAGCTCTCCGAGGGTCTGCTGGAGTACGTCGGCCCGCTCGTCGACACCCATGTCCACGAGAAGCCGCTGTCGATCGCGCTGCGCGAGATCAACGCCGGCCTGCTGACCGCCGAGCCGATCGAGGCCGGCGCGCCCGGCTCGGTCATCCAGTAGTCTCCCCGGTTCGCGAGGAGGCGGCGCCACCAGCCGCTCGCCCCCGCGGTCGGCGTTCATTCCGGCGCCGCCCCCGGTCGGCCGGCACGCGCTGACCGGCGTTAGGGTCAGAACGTGACTGAACACTCCACGATGCCGTCGCCCAACGTCGTTCTCGGCGTGGGCGGCGGCATCGCCGCGTATAAGGCCTGCGAGCTGCTGCGGCTCTTCACCGAGTCCGGGCACGCGGTCACCGTGGTCCCGACCGCCGCCGCGCTGCACTTCGTCGGCGAGCCGACCTGGGCCGCGCTGTCCGGGCGGCCGGTGGCCACGCAGGTGTGGGAGCACGTGCACGAGGTGCCGCACGTGCGCATCGGCCGGCACGCCGACCTGGTCGTCGTCGCCCCGGCCACCGCCGACCTGCTGGCCAAGGCCGCGCACGGGCTGGCCGACGACCTGCTGACCAACACCCTGCTCACCGCCACCTGCCCGGTGGTGTTCGCGCCGGCCATGCACACCGAGATGTGGGAGAACGCCGCCACCCGGGAGAACGTCGCCACCCTGCGCCGGCGCGGCCTGTACGTCATCGAGCCCGCGGTGGGCCGGCTGACCGGGGCCGACACCGGCAAGGGCCGGCTGCCGGACCCCGCCGCCATCTTCGAGTACTGCCGCTCCCTGCTGACCCGCGGCACGGCCGCGGCGGATCTGGCCGGGCTGCACGTCGTGGTCTCGGCCGGCGGCACCCGCGAGCCGATCGACCCGGTCCGCTACATCGGCAACCGTTCCTCGGGCAAGCAGGGCTACGCGCTGGCGGCCACCGCGGTGGCCCGCGGCGCGCGGGTGACCCTGGTCGCGGCCAACACCTCGCTGCCGGATCCGGCCGGGGTGGACGTGGTCCCGGTGGCGACGACCGCGCAGCTGCGGGACGCGGTGCGCGCGGCCGCGCAGGACGCCGACATCGTGGTGATGGCCGCGGCGGTGGCCGACTTCCGGCCCGCCGAGCCGGCCGAGTCGAAGATCAAGAAGGCCGACGACAGTTCGGCCCCGGAGATCCGGCTGGTCCAGAACCCGCACGTGCTGCGTGAGCTCGGTCACTCCCGCATCCGGCCGGGACAGACGGTGGTGGGGTTCGCCGCCGAGACCGGTGATGCGCACGGGACGTGGCTGGAGCACGGCCGCGCCAAGCGCGCCAAGTACGGCGTCGACCTGCTGATCGTCAACGAGGTCGGGGTGGACCTGACATTCGGCGCGGACCACAGCGCGGCGGTCCTGATCAGCGCGGACGGCTCGGAGGAGCCGGTCGCGGACGGCCCGAAGGAACGGCTCGCCGACGTCATCTGGGACCGGGTACTTAAGGTGCGCACCGACACCGACTAAACTGGCCTCGCGGTCGTTTCGATCTTCGTGACACGCACGCGCCTGGGGAGAACCCAGGCGTGTGTGCTTCGTTCGGGGGCCGGGGCGTCGCGTCGACCTGTAGTCAGCAGCCGCTGCGAACCTAGGAGTACCCATGTCCGGTACCGTCCGCCGCCTGTTCACCTCCGAATCGGTGACCGAGGGGCACCCCGACAAGATCGCCGACCAGATCAGCGACGCGATCCTCGACTCCCTGCTCAAGGACGACCCGAAGTCCCGGGTCGCCGTGGAGACCCTGCTCACCACCGGCCAGGTGCACATCGCCGGCGAGGTGACCACCACCGCGTACGCCGACATCGCCCGCCTGGTGCGCGAGACGATCCTGGCCATCGGGTACGACTCGTCGAAGAAGGGCTTCGACGGCGCCTCCTGCGGCGTCCAGGTGTCCATCGGCTCGCAGTCCCCGGACATCGCGCAGGGCGTCGACGACGCTTATGAGGCGCGGGTCGAGGGTGACACCGACGAGTTGGACCGCCAGGGCGCCGGCGACCAGGGCCTGATGTTCGGCTACGCCTGCACCGACACCCCGGAGCTGATGCCGCTGCCGATCGCGCTGGCGCACCGCCTCTCGCATCGGCTTGCCACGGTGCGCAAGGACGGCACCATGCCGTACCTGCGCCCGGACGGCAAGACCCAGGTGACCATCGAGTACGACGGCCACAAGCCGGTCCGGCTGGACACCGTGGTCCTGTCCACCCAGCACGCCTCCGACATCGACCTGGACAACCTGCTCACGCCGGACATCCGCGAGCAGGTCGTGGCCCCGGAAGTGGCCGCGCTGGACCTGGACACCACCGACTACCGGCTGCTGGTCAACCCCACCGGCCGGTTCGAGATCGGCGGCCCGATGGGCGACGCCGGACTGACCGGCCGCAAGATCATCGTCGACACCTACGGCGGCATGGCCCGGCACGGCGGCGGCGCCTTCTCCGGTAAGGATCCGTCCAAGGTGGACCGCTCGGCGGCCTACGCGATGCGCTGGGTGGCCAAGAACGTGGTCGCGGCCGGGCTCGCGGAGCGGTGCGAGGTGCAGGTCGCGTACGCGATCGGCAAGGCCGAGCCGGTCGGGCTGTTCGTCGAGACCTTCGGCACCGGCCTGGTGGAGGACGTGCGAATCCAGGAGGCGCTGCTCCAGGTCTTCGACCTGCGGCCGGCCGCCATCATCCGCGACCTGGACCTGCTGCGCCCGATCTACCAGCAGACCGCGGCCTACGGGCACTTCGGCCGCGACCTGCCGGACTTCACCTGGGAGCGGACCGACCGGGCCGAGGCGCTGAAGAAGGCCATCGGCTAAAGGCTCAACAAGCGCGCGTCGAGCGAGGCCGAGCACGAGGGCCGAGCACACCAAGAGTCGAGCGCGAGTACGGGCTTCGAGCCCCGGTTCCCGATGGGGGCCGGGGCTTTTCGCGTGCCCGGACACCGCCACCGGCAGACGGTACCGACCGGTACCGACTGATATCAATGCCTTGCGCTCAGAACGGTACCGATCGGTGCCATTCCCGATATCAGCGGTGGCGTCCCCTGGGGACCGATCGGTACCATTCCTTGCCATGGCGGTACAGGCGCGGGAACGACTACTGGATGCGGCCGAAAAACTGTTCTACGACCAGGGAATCCGCGCGGTCGGGGTGGAACGGATCCTGACCGAGTCGGCGGTCGGACGGGCCTCGTTCTACCGGCACTTCGCGAGCAAGGACGCTCTGGTGGTCGAGGTCCTCACCCGAACCGACCAGCGCTGGCGCGCCTGGCTGCGCGCGACGATCGAGAGCTACGGCGTCCCGGCAGCCGAGCGCCCGGTGGCACTGTTCGACGCGCTGGGGGAGTGGCTGGACGGCGCGGGCTACCGGGGCTGCGCCTTCATCAACGCGATGATCGAGGCCGCCGACAGCGACAGCCCGATCCACGGCGTCGTGGTGGCACACAAGGACGCGGTCACGGACTACGTCCAGCAGCTGCTGGTCGCCGCCGGCCGCGAGGACCACGCGACCCTCGCCCCGGAGCTGATGCTGCTGATCGAGGGCGCCCTGGTGACCTCGGTGCGCGAGGGCTCGTCGGAGGCGGCGACCCGCGCCGGGCGGATCGCGCGGATGCTGCTGGCCCGGCCGTCGGATCCGAGGGACGCGGTGCGGCGGCGGCTGCGGGTGGTTACTGGCGGGATGCGGTAGGGGGCTGCTGTTGGGGG
>NZ_JAAFZA010000395.1 GCF_015356865.1 Catenulispora pinisilvae | reverse complement strand
GACTGCGGCCCCGCCGGCCAGCGCCTCGGCAGCCGCCCGCACATCCGCGGCCACCTCCGGCGGCAGCCACCTGCTCCCCAGCGGGAGCGGCGCGCGCCGCTGCACGTACTCCAGCACCTGCGGCGGCTGTGCGCGGCTGTTCGGGTCCTTCTGGAAGCAGCCGCGGATCAGCTCCGAGAGCGCCGCCGGCAGCGTCCCCAGCACCGGCGAGGACTTCGCGACCCGCAGCTTCACCTCGTCGGCCGTCCCCTCCCCGAACGGCGCGCGGCCCATCGTGGCGAAGAACAGCGTCGAGCCGAGTGCGAACATGTCCGCGGCCAGCGTCACCGCCCGCGCCTTCGCCTGCTCCGGCGATTGGAAGCCGGCCGAGGTCGGCGTCCGGCGCCGCGCCTGTTCCGGTGCGAGGAAGCCGGCGACGCCGATCTCCGCCACGCCGTCGAACGCGCCGGCCAACGCGTAGTCCACGAGGCACGGCCCGTCGGCCGTCAGCAGTACCGTCCCCGGCCGTAGATCCCCGTGCATCACCCCGGCGGCGTGGACGGCCGTCAGCGCCTCGGCGATCCCGGCGGCCAGCGTCAGCAGCGCCGGCTCGGGCAGCGGGCCGTGGTCGGCGACCGCCTGCGCCAGCGTCACGCCGCCGACGAACCCCGCGGCCAGCCACGGCGTCGCCGCCTCCAGGTCCGCGCCCAGCACCGGCGCGGCGTGCGGGCTCGACACCGTGCGGGCCGCCGCGATGTCGGCGGCCAGCCGGGCCTTCACGCTCTCGTCGGCCAGCAGCTCCGGCCGCAGCGCGCGCACCGCGGCGACGCGGCCGTCGTCCGAGCGCCCCGCGTAAAGCACGCCCAGCGCCCCCACGCCGAGCCGCCCCAGCGTCGCGTAGGGGCCGACCCGTCCCGGGTCCCCCTCGGTCAACGGCCCCATGATCATTCCGACCACCCTCGACCACCCCTTGATCGCGGCTGCATCACGCGAGCCGTCTCCCGTGTCCCCGTGCGCCATCGGCGTTTCGTGCTTTGTCCTTCGTGCTGCTGGAGCATGATGCCAAACCCTTGTCGGCTCCCCCGCCGTCCGGGCCCTGTTCCCCCGTCGATAGGATGTGACGTAGATCACGTTTCCACTACTCCGGGTGACGCGTTCTATGGAATCTGACGCGATGTCCATTAGAGTTCGCGCAGCTCCTCAGAGCCCTGCATAGCGAAACAGCCCGCAAGACACCACAGTGTAAGAACATTGCCCGTCTGGGAGACACAAGTCGATGGCGACTGACACCATCGCGCCCGGCCCCGAGGCACCCGCCCCGCTGAGCCCGGCGCGCGCACAGATCGAACAGAAGACGCTGCGCACAGACAGGTGGTGGCTCAGTCCGCTCCTGACGATGCTCGTGCTAGTCGCCTTCATCTTCTACGCGACGTTCCGCGCGTTCCAGAACGCCGATTACTACACCGGCAACCTGATCTCACCGTTCTACAGTCCGTGCATCGCGACCAAGTGCGTGCCGGGCTCGTCCCTGGGCGGCTTCAAGCCGTTCGGCGACTGGTGGTCGATCTCACCGGCGCTGCTCATCCTGATCTTCCCGCTGGGGTTCCGGATGACCTGCTACTACTACCGCAAGGCCTACTACCGGGCCTTCTGGCAGTCGCCGCCGGCCTGCGCGGTCGCCGAGCCGCACGGCAAGTACACCGGTGAGCGCCGCTTCCCGCTCATCCTGAACAACTCCCACCGGTACTTCTTCTACGCGGGCCTGATCTTCAACACGATCCTGAGCTGGGACGCGATCCTGGCCTTCCGCAACCCCGCCGGCCAGTGGGGGCACATGAGCGTGGGCACGCTGGTGCTGATCGCGAACGCCGTCCTGCTGTGGGTGTACTCGCTGTCCTGCCACTCCTGCCGGCACATCATGGGCGGCAAGCTCAAGCACTTCTCCAAGCACCCCCTGCGTTACAAGGGGTGGACTCTGGTGTCGAAGCTGAACCACAAGCACATGCTCTTCGCGTGGGTGTCGCTGTTCGGCGTGGCGCTGACGGACGCATATGTCGCCCTGGTGGCCAACGGCACGTTCAGCAACCCGACGTTCTTCTAAAGGACCAGTGCGCACTCATGACTGACAACACCGAGAACACCGAGAACGCGGTGGGCACGAAGAGCACGGAGCCCGTCGAGCGCCACTCCTACGACGTGGTGGTGATCGGGGCCGGCGGCGCCGGACTGCGCGCCGCGATCGAGGCCCGGCACGCCGGCAAGCGGGTCGCCGTCATCAGCAAGTCGCTGTTCGGCAAGGCGCACACCGTGATGGCCGAGGGCGGCGCGGCGGCCGCCATGGGCAACGTGAACCCGAAGGACAACTGGCAGGTCCACTTCCGCGACACGATGCGCGGGGGCAAGTTCCTGAACCACTTCCGGATGGCCGAGCTGCACGCCAAGGAGGCCCCGGACCGCATCTGGGAGCTGGAGACCTGGGGCGCGCTGTTCGACCGCACCAAGGAAGGCAAGATCAGCCAGCGCAACTTCGGCGGGCACGAGTACCCGCGGCTGGCGCACGTCGGCGACCGCACCGGCCTGGAGCTGATCCGTACCCTGCAACAGCGCGTCGTCGCGCTCCAGCAGGAGGACAAGGCCTCGACCGGCGACTACGAGGCCAACCTCCGCGTCTTCGCCGAGACCACGATCGTCCGGCTGCTGAAGGACGCCTCGGGCCGGATCGCCGGCGCCGTCGGCTACTACCGCGAGACCGGCCAGTTCGTGGTCTTCGAGGCGCCGGCGGTGATCATGGCCACCGGCGGCATCGGCCGCAGCTACACCGTCACTTCCAACAGCTGGGAGTACACCGGCGACGGCCACGCGCTGGCCCTGCTCGCCGGCGCCGCGCTGGTGAACATGGAGTTCGTCCAGTTCCACCCGACCGGCATGGTCTGGCCGCCCTCGGTGAAGGGCATCCTGGTCACCGAGTCGGTCCGCGGCGACGGCGGCGTGCTCCGCAACAGCGAGGGCAAGCGGTTCATGTTCGACTACGTGCCGGACGTGTTCCGCAAGCAGTACGCGGAGACCGAGGAAGAGGCCGACCGCTGGTACGACGACCAGGAGAACAACCGGCGTCCCCCGGAACTGCTGCCCCGCGACGAGGTGGCGCGCTCGATCAACTCCGAGGTGAAGGCCGGCCGCGGCACCCCGAACGGCGGCGTGTTCCTGGACGTCTCCACGCGCCTTCCGGCCGAGGAGATCCGCCGCCGGCTGCCGTCGATGTACCACCAGTTCAAGGAACTGGCCGACGTCGACATCACGGCGCAGCCGATGGAGGTCGGCCCGACGTGCCACTACGTCATGGGCGGCATCGAGGTCGACCCGGACACCCAGGGCACGGTCGTCCCGGGCCTTTACGCGGCCGGTGAGTGCTCCGGCGGCATGCACGGCTCCAACCGGCTCGGCGGCAACTCGCTGTCCGACCTGCTGGTCTTCGGCCGCCGCGCGGGCCTGCACGCCGCGGAGTACATCGACGGGCTCGGCACCGCGGGCAAGCCGGCCGTGGCCGCCGCCGACGTGGACGCCGCGCTGGAGGAGGCCCTGGCCCCGCTGGCCAACGCGGACGGCGAGAACCCGTACACCCTGCACCACGAGCTCCAGGTGACGATGAACACCCTGGTCGGCATCATCCGCAAGCCCGAAGAGGTGAGCGAGGCGCTGACCAAGCTGGAGGAGTTCAAGCCCCGGCGCACCAAGGTCGGCGCGGCCGGCGGCCGCCGCTTCAACCCCGGCTGGCACGTCGCGCTGGACCTGCGCAACATGCTGATCGTCAGCGAGTGCGTGGCCAAGGCGGCGCTGGAGCGCGAGGAGTCGCGCGGCGGGCACACCCGCGACGACCACCCGGCGATGTCCTCGAAGTGGCGGCAGATCAACCTGATCTGCTCGCTGAACGAGGACGGGAGCGGGATCGATCTCAAGCACCAGCCGATCCCGACGATCCGTCCGGACCTGCTCGGGCTGTTCGAGGTGTCCGAGCTACAGAAGTACTTCACGGACGAGGAGCTGACGGTGCTCGGGGACTCGGCGGAGCCCGTGGCCGAGGCCAAGCCAGCCGGCGAGGCCAAGCCCGCCGCCGAGCCGGAGGTCAAGTCCGAGCCGGCGACCGAGTCCAAGGCGGAGGCCAAGTCCGAGCCCGAGGCCAAGCCGGAAGCCAAGACCGAACCGGCCCCGATCCCCGGCCAGAGCAACGGCGAGAAGGCGGCTGACACGGCAGCAGACAAGGTGGCCGAGAAGTCCACCGAGAAGTCCGCCACCGCCGAGGCCGAGGAGCAGACCGCCCAGGCCGAGGCCGAAGCCCAGACCGAGGACGCCGAGACCGCCGCCGAGGAGAAGTGACGATGGGTTACAAAGGCAAGTTCAAGGTCTGGCGCGGCGACGCCTCCGGCGGCGACCTGAAGGACTTCGAGGTCGAGATCAACGAGGGCGAGGTCGTCCTCGACATCATCCACCGCCTGCAGGCGACGCAGGCCCCGGACATGGCCTGCCGCTGGAACTGCAAGGCCGGCAAGTGCGGCTCCTGTTCGGCGGAGATCAACGGCAAGCCCCGCCTGATGTGCATGACCCGCATGTCCACCTTCGAACAGGACGAGACCGTCACCGTCACCCCGCTGCGCACCTTCCCGGTGATCAAGGACCTGGTGACCGACGTCGGCTTCAACTATGCCAAGGCCCGCGAGGTGAAGTCCTTCACCCCGCCCAAGGACCTGTTGCCCGGCGAGTACCGCATGCAGCAGATCGACGTGGAACGCTCGCAGGAGTTCCGCAAGTGCATCGAGTGCTACCTGTGCCAGAACACCTGCCACGCGGTCCGCGACCACGAGGAGAACAAGGACAACTTCTCCGGCCCGCGCTACCTGATGCGCGTCGCGGAGCTGGACATGCACCCCCTGGACACCGCCGACCGCAAGAACTCGGCCCAGGAGGAGCACGGCCTCGGCTTCTGCAACATCACGAAGTGCTGCACCGAGGTCTGCCCCGAGCACATCCGCATCACCGACAACGCGCTGATCCCGATGAAGGAGCGCGTCGTCGACCGCAAGTACGACCCGCTGGTGTGGCTGGGCAACAAGATCCGGCGCCGGACGTCTTCGGACGCGTGAGGGAACGCTGAACGCGAACGCTGAACACTGAGCGCTCATCGCGCCCGGGGCCGTGGTCTTAGGACCGCGGCCCCAGGCGTTTCCGGCCCGGATCTGCGATAAAGGATCCATGGCCCCTACGCACGCCTTGAACCACGAGCAGGTCGCCGCCTACCTGGAGCGCATCGGCATCGCCGGAGCCCCGGCCGCGTCCGACGCCGCCACGCTTCGCCGCCTCCACACCGCGCACCTGCACTCCGTCCCCTTCGAGAACCTGAGCATCCACCTCGGCGAGCCGGTCGCCCTCGACGGCACGGCCCTGTTCGAGAAGATCGTCAAGCGACGCCGAGGCGGCTTCTGTTACGAACTCAACGGGCTGTTCGCCCTCCTCCTGGAAGCGCTCGGCTACCGGGTGCACCGCATGTCGGCCCGCACCTTCAGCACCGCCCACGGCTACAGCCCGCCCCTGGACCACCTGGCGCTCCAGGTCACCGACGACACCGGTACCGCCTGGCTGGCCGACGTCGGCTTCGGCCGCCACACCGAGCTCCCCGTCCGCTTCGACGACCGCACGGACCAAAAGGACCCCGGCGGCCTGTTCCGCATCGCGGAGAACGACGACGCCGAGCTCACCGTCTTGCGCGACGGCGAGGCGCAGTACCGTGTGGATCCCAAGCCGCTGGCGCTCGCGGACTTCACGCAGGCGTGCTGGTGGCAGTGCACGTCGCCGGAGTCGCACTTCACGCAGAGCATCGTGTGCTCGCGCCTCACCGACGACGGCCGACTCACGCTGACCGGCGACCAGCTGATCACCACCGACGGCGCGGGACGACGGCAGGTCGAGGAGGTCGCCTCGGACGAGCAGCTGCTGAGCCTGCTCCGCGACCGGTTCGGGATCGAGCTGGCCAAGGCGCCGCGGCTGCCCATCGGCCGCCCCTGATCCCC
>NZ_JAAFZA010000394.1 GCF_015356865.1 Catenulispora pinisilvae | reverse complement strand
CGGGTGTTCCGGCCGGTGGCGGTGACCGGGGAGGCTTCGAAGGCTGATTTGGCGGGGTGCTGGGAGTTGGGGGCGACGGTCGCCGCCGGGCTCATGTAGTCGCGGCGGCGACCGGGCGGTGTCAGATCGAGTCAGCTTGGTTCAGTGCAGGCTCGGTTCAGTGCAGGCTCGGTTCAGAGCAGGCTCCGTTCAGAGCGTGTCGCGCTCGGAGCAGTTCGGTTCACAGCAGGTTGAGATCGACGGCGGCTGCCATCGCCCGGTAGCCCGCATCGCTGAGGTGCAGGTGGTCGCCGGAGTCGTGGGCGGGATCCAGGGCGTCGCCCATTGCCCGGGCGAGGTCGATGACGGCGTCGTATTCTTGCGACTCGCGGATCCAGGTGTTGATCGTTTCGCGCTCGGCCTCGCTGCGCGGGGTTGAGTAGGCCGAGCCGCGGATCGGCAGCAGGGTCGCGCCGACCGCCCGTAGTCCGGCGGCGTGGGCGCGCCGGATCATGTCTCGGTGGCCGGTGATGACCTCTTCGGCCGAGACCTCGGTGTACGGATCGAGGACCGGGAACGGCGAGTCCTCTGCCAGCTCGCTGATGCCGATGTCGTTGATCCCGGCGAGGATCACGACGGTGTCCGCCCCGGGCTGCGGCAGCACGTCGAGCCCGAGCCGGACCGGGGTGCGCTCGCCGAGCCCGGCCGAGTCGATCGTCACCCGGTTGCCGCCGATGCCCTGGTTCAGCACGGCGCGGGGCCGGCCGGACGCCGCCAGCCGGCGCGCCAGCAGGTTCGTGAACCGCTGGTCGGTGTCGGGCGTGCCGCCGGTCCCGTCGGTGAGCGAGTCGCCGAGGACGACGATGCCGCCGCTCCGGTCGCCTCCGATCCGGTTACGGTCGCTGCTCCGGTCGCCGTCGCCCCGCTCGGCGGCCACGTCGATGCCGCTAAGCAAGTACCAGGACCCGGAAGTCTCGGTGAACGCGGCGCCGTCGTCGTCAGCGCGTCGGTCGCCCGAGCCCCGGTAGGTCGTCGCGAGCGATTGCGCGTGGCACGTCGCCGGGCCCGAAGGCTCGGCCAGGTACATCGTGACGGTCACCGCGTCGAACGCCTCGGTGCCCAGCGCGACGCCGTCACTGCTCACGTCCTCGCCGGCCGGGATGACGAAGCCGGAATCGCCGCCGACCGTCACCGCGTGCACCGTCTCGGGCTTGACCGCGGCGCCTCCCACGCCCACGGGCAATGCGACGCTCAGACCCGCGACCCGCAAAAGCGTCGTCCCGTACCGGTTGGACAGCCGGATCCGCAGCGCTTCGCCGCCGATGCTCAGCCGGACGGTCTGGCGGAGCGTCTGGTCCGCGAAGCCGGCCTCGGACCAGTTGGGCTCGAACCCCGCGCCCGGCATCTGTGGGGATGCGGTCCAGGTGGCGGCCCAGCCGTTCTCGTCGCGACTCATCCGAAGAACCCCACAACGCGGCGGATGCGGGTGTCGGGGCCGGGCGTGAACTCCACGACGTCGTAGCCGGTGGCTACAGTGCCCAGTTCCCAGGTGAAAAGTGCCTGATCGTGGTGCATGCCGAGAACGGCACCCAGGGTGAATCGCAGGTCGCCGAACTGCTGTTGCGCCTTGTCGATCGCCGCTGAGAGTGCGGCGTGGCCCTGCAAGCCGGCGTAGTCGGGGTCGCTGTAGACCGAGTCGTCGCTGAGCACGGACTCCATCAGCTTCCTGCGAGTGTCGGCGTCGCGCTCGTTCCAGATCTCCAGGTAGCTGTTGATCAGGTCGGTGGGGATCAGATCGGTGGGGTTCACAGGTTTGCTCCTTCGAGGATTTCGGGGTCTACAGACTGTTGAGCTGCGGGACGGGACGGTTTCAGGGCCAGGGCTATCAAGCCGCCGACGACGGTGATGACGGCCGCGGTCCACCCGGCGGCGTGCAGGGCGGCGAGGCGGTCGGAGGAGCCGGTGGCGATGGCGACGAACAAGGCCAGGCCCAGCGCGCCGCCGATCTCCTTGGTGCTGCTGGCCAGTCCCGACGCGACACCCTGCTCGTGCGGGGCGAGGCCGGAGCCGGCCGAGGCGAAGAGGGTGACGAAGGCGATGCCGCCGAACACGCCCCACACGATGCTGCCGGGCAGCAGTGTCCAGAAGCCGCCGGTCGGCGTGGTGCCCGCGACCAGGACGGCGATCCCGACGCCGGTCCCGATCGTGGAGACGACGAGCGTGGTGCGGATCCCCCATCGGCCGAGCAGCGCCGGGGTGAGCTTCAGGGCCGCGATCATGCAGGCCGTCGTGAGCGGCAGGAAGGTCAGGCCTGCCTTCAGCGAGCTGTAGCCGAGGACGGGTTGCAGATAGGAGGTGAGGATGTAGTAGCCGCCGCCGAGCGTGCCCTGGAAGATCGCGATCACGATCATCGTGGTGGCCAGGCCGCGGCTGCGGGCCAATCGCAGCGGGATCAGCGGTTCGCGGGTGCGGGCCTCCACCACCAGTAGTGTCACGAGCAGGACCACCCCGGCCGTCAGCGCCCCGCCGCCGCGCAGCGTTCCCCAACCGGCGTCCGTGCCGCTGGCCAGGCCGAACACCAACAGCGCCGAGCCGGCGGTGGCCAGCAGCGCGCCCGGTACGTCGAAGCCGCCGGAATTGGGGGCGGGATCAGCGGGCAGCAGGATCGGGGCGGCGATCACACAGCCGAGGGCCAGAGGGACGTTGACGAAGAACACCCATTCCCAGCCGAGGTAGTTGGTCAGTACCCCGCCCAGCAGGGAACCGGCGGCCAGGCCCGCGCTGCCGGCCATGCCCCAGACACCCAGCGCCCGGTTGCGCTCCGGGCCCTCGGCGAATCCGCGATAGATGAGCGTGAGGGTGGCCGGCGTCAGCAACGCCCCGCCGGCGCCTTGGCCGGCGCGGGCGGCGACCAGGAGGTCGGAGCCGGTCGCCAGGCCGCCCGCGAGCGAGGCGACGCCGTAGATCGCGAGTCCGGCCATGAACATCCGGCGGGCGCCGAGCCGGTCCACGGCCCGTCCGCCGAAGAGCAGAAGCCCGCCGAGCCCGACCGCGTAGGCGCTCACCACCCACTGCACGGACGACGGGGAGAAGCCCAGTTTCCTTCCGATGTCGGGTAGGGCCACGTACACGATGTTGTAGTCGAGAGCCACGATGAGCTGCGTCAGGGCCAGCAGGCCGAGGCGCAGTCGGTGTTTTTCCATCGAATCGACACTCCGTTGAGCGACTGTTGAGCGACTGTTGAGCGACTGCCATGTGACTGCATGCGACTGCCGTTGAATTACTACACGGCGTTCAAAATAAGTCACGCCGTACAGTACCCCAACCCTGTAGAGTGTCAACCGTGAGCGAGCAGCAGCCCCCGAACCGTCGCGCCCGCCTCCGCGAGCAGACGACCGCGGAGATCAAGGCGACCGCGCTCAAGCTCATGGCCGCCGGCGGTCCCGACGCCATCGCGCTGCGGGCCATCGCCCGCGAGATGGGAATGACGGCCGGTGCGGTCTACAGCTACTTCGCCACCCGCGACGACCTGGTCACCACCCTGATCGGCGATGTCTACACGGCGGCGGTGGCGTCCGCGGAATCCGCCCGCGACGCCGTCTCCGAGGCCGACCCCGGGGCGCGGATCATGGCTTGGGCGCTGGCGATGCGCGGGTGGGCACTGGAAAACCCCGAAGGCTTCCGGCTCGTCTACGGCGACCCCGTGCCGGGCTATCAGGCCCCCGAGGAAGGGCCGGGCAAGGAAGCGGAGCTACGTGCCTGTACCGGGCTCCTCGACCTCGTCGCCGCAGCCTGGCCGAAGGCCGCCGCGCTCCAGTCGGACAGCCGCAGATATGAGTGGACTGATTTCGACCCGGCCCTGGTCGCCCACGCTCAGGCGGACTTCCCCGACCTGCCGCCCACGGCGCTCGCCCTGACGCTGCGGGTGTGGGGGCGCATGCACGGCTTGGTGGCGCTGGAGATTTACGGCCATCTCCGGGCGCTCGCGCATGATCCGGCGGCGGTGTATCGCGACGAGATGGATGATCTTGTCGCCTCGCTCGGGCTTGGCGCTAGGGCTGAAGCCGAATAGCCGAATAGCCAACGAGCCAACGAGCCAACGAGCCAACGAGCCAACGAGCCAACGAGCCAACGAGCCAACGAGCCAACGAGCCAAACCGAACCGAACCGGGCCAAACAAAACCAAGTCAAGCCAAACCAAGCCAAACAGGCTCGCGCGACCGCCTCTGTCGATGGCGGCGGCGCGAGCCTGAGAAACGATCCCTACAGCTGGTAGAAGTCGCTGTAGTGGTCCGGCGAGTACCACACCTCACCGGTGTTCATGTCCACGACGATCCGGACCGCGTCGCGGTGGGCGCCGCAGGAACGCGGGTTGACGTCGAACTCCTGGAAGCTGTCGCCGGAGGGCAGCTGGCCGTCGTCGTTGTAGTAGGTGCCGCCGGCGTAGTTGCACTCGCCGTCGGGCCAGTTGTACCAGCCGCGCGAGCTCGGGTAGTTCATCGACGACCAGATCGAGTTCGCCGAGACCGCGTCCGAGCACCCGGAGATGGTGCAGGAGTTGTACACCGTCGCGTTCGCGGCGGGGCTGGCGATGACGGTCACGGTGACGGCGGACGCGGTGGCGGCGACGGCCACGGCGAAGCGTTTCGTCCAGGACATGCCCGGGCGGCGCTGGGACGACATGGAACCTCCAGGTCGTGGGGGAAGGTGGTCACCGACACTGTGACGCCGAATCCGGGCCTTCGCTACAGGGCAATCCCTGTAGATCGCCGGAAATCGCAAAGGTTCATCTGTCAGGACTCGGATACGTTCCGTACAGGTGGCCCGCTGTTTGATCTCGGGCCTGTGTCAGATACAGATCATCGGGGCGGAGTCGGCAAGGGCATATTCGGGGTCTGGTCCTAACCCCGGCGCCGCCCGTCCCGCAGGCTCGGCTTCACCTTCCGCCACGCGGCGTCGACCCGCCGGTCGAAGTCCCGGGAGTCGCAGCGCACCAGTCCGAGCAGCACGCCATAGGTGAAGGCGTTCTCCCCGGCCTGGTACGCACCGGCGGCCAGGTCGGAGAGCGCGGAGGCGGCGACCACCCGGTCGTGTTCGTCGCCGAGCACGTCTTGCAGGGCTTTTATGGGCTTGGCCGGCCGGCCCAGCGCCTCGGCGGCGTAGCGGGCCTTGCGGGCGGCCTTGCGCGCCTCGTGCATCGCGAGGTCGCGGTCCGTGCCGTGCGGCATGGGGAGCGCGGCGCGCATCCGGGTGCGGACGCGGCGGTGCAGGCGGGACAGGTCGGCGTCGGTGTCCGGCTTCACCGACGCGACGTAGACGTCGAGGTCTTTCAGGAGTCTGCGATAGCGCGGTGAGTCCAGCGCCTCGCCGACGAGTCCGAGTGCTGATTCCCGTTCCAGCTCGAAGACCGCCTGGACCCGTTGCCGCACCGGACCCAGGACGTACTCCGGCGGTGTCCGCTCCAACAGGGCCAGCACCTGCGCCGACAGCACTTCGGCCTCGCGCGCCGGGCCGAGCGCGTCCCCGAGCCAGCCCAGTTCCCCGATCAGCGCGGTGCGGCGTTTGGTGCCCGGCAGGACGTCGGCGAACGTGCGCAGGTTCGCGCGTAACGTCCGCGCCGCGACCCGCATCTGGTGCACGGCGTCCGGGGCGTCGTCGCGGACGGTTGGTTCAAGCGTGCCGAGCGCGGTGGCGTGGGCTTGCAGGGATGTCAGAAGGCTCATGTGGTGAATCCCATGTGCACGTGGTCGTGATGGGTCCGGTCGCTGAAGAACTGCGGGCCCGACAGCTGGCGGGGTCCGCCGACGTTGTAGGAGCCGAGTGCGGCCGCCCGGCGCATGAGGTTGTCCACGAGGGCGGTCGGAGTCGCGGGGTTCACGACAGCGTTGCCGTCGATTCGCCATACGTCAACCGCCCGGCCGCGCGGGTGGTCGCTGGGGCGGGTGGTGCCGAAGACGTCGATCGGGTGGCCGGAGCGGACCACGCTGACCGTCAGCTCGTGTTCCTGGGCCAGGGCGAGCAGCACGTTCAGGACGCTGTCGTGGACCTGGCCGCTGCGGACGTCGGCTTGCGCGGCCGGCGGAAGGCTCACGCGGGTCTGGGCGAGCAGGGCGGTGGC
>NZ_JAAFZA010000393.1 GCF_015356865.1 Catenulispora pinisilvae | reverse complement strand
GGGTGGTGGGGGCCGTGCCTAGGTAGTCGATGACTACTACTACGCGTTCCCCGTCCTGGCCTACGGAGCTGTAGGCGTTATAGGACGCCACCTGCTCGTCCTCCCATAGGGGCGGGACGATGATGGCGCGGATCCACTCCTCCACCGCCGCGGCCTTGCCGGGTTCGCAGCGTACCTCCCACATCAGTGTCTCGTTCTTCATCGGACCACCACGTCCACGACCGACTGGGAGGAGTCGGAGGGGAAGTCGAGGTGCGAGGGGGCTCGGCCGCGGCGTACCAGTTCCGAGCCCAGGGCGGCGACCATGGCGCCGTTGTCCGTGCACAGGTTGGGGCGTGGTACGCGGACTCGGATGCCGGCCTTGGTGGCTCGTTCCTCGGCCAGGACGCGGAGGCGGGAGTTGGCTGCGACGCCGCCGCCGATCAGGAGGTGGTCCGCTCCGTTCTCCTTGCAGGCGAGGATGGCTTTGCGGGTTAGGACGTCTACTACTGCTTCCTGGAAGGAGGCGGCTACGTCGGCGAGGGGGATCTTTTCGCCGGCCCGTTCGCGGCGCTCCACCCAGCGCGCCACGGATGTCTTGAGGCCGGAGAAGGAGAAGTCGAGTGGGGCGTCGCGGGGGCCGGTGAGGCCGCGGGGGAAGGCGATCGCCTCCGGGTCGCCTTCGCGCGCTGCCTTGTCGATCAGCGGGCCGCCTGGGAAGCCGAGGCCTAGGACTCGGGCCACCTTGTCGAAGGCCTCGCCGGCGGCGTCGTCGATGGTCTGGCCGAGTGGTTGCACGTCGCCGGTGACGTCGGGCACGAACAGCAGTGAGGAGTGGCCGCCGGAGACCAGCATGGCGACGCAGCCCTCGGGCAGCGGGCCGTGTTCCAGCTGGTCCACGCAGATGTGGGCGGCCAGATGGTTGACGCCGTAGATCGGCTTGTCCAGGGCCAGCGCGTAGGCCTTGGCGGCGGCCGCGCCGACCAGCAGGGCGCCGGCCAGGCCGGGGCCGGCGGTGACGGCGATCGCGTCGATGTCGGCCAGGGTGACGCCGGCGTCGGCGAGGGCGCGCTGGACGGTCGGGACCATCGCCTCCAGGTGGGCCCGGCTGGCGACTTCGGGCACCACGCCGCCGAAGCGCGCGTGCTCGTCCACGCTGGAGGCCACGGCGTCGGCCAGCAGGGTGTTGCCGCGTACGATGCCGACGCCGGTCTCGTCGCAGGAGGTCTCGAAACCGAGGACGAGAGGTGAGTCCTTGAGTGCCGTCACGCCAGTGCCTTCCTCATGATGAGCGCGTCGTGGTTGCCGGGCTGGTAGTAGCCGCGGCGGATGCCGACGGACTCGAAGCCGTGGCGGGTGTAGAGGCGCTGTGCGGAGTCGTTGTCGGTGCGCACCTCTAGCCAGACCTCTACGCACTTCCTGCGCAGTGCCTCTTCTAGAAGCGCCCCCAGGAGGACTGTCCCGAGTCCCCGGCCCTGGTGCGCGCGGGCCACCGCGATGTTCTGGACCCAGCCCTCCATGGCGCCTTGGTCGGCGCCCGGCTGCGACATCAGGCCGGCGTATCCGGCGATCTCGCCGTCGTCTTCGGCGATGACGTAGTAGCGGGAGTGCGGGGCGTCCGCGAGTTCGGACCAGAACATCTCCACGGACCACGGGTCCTCGGGGAACAGGTCCTGCTCTATAAGGCGCACGGTCTCGATGTCCCACCACCGGAACGGACGCAGGGTCGCGGCCATCACGAGCACCGCGCCGTCAGCTTGTGGAGACACGCTTGCGGGTGCCCGGCTCGACGGCGTCCGGGCGGCGCAGGTAGAGCGGCTCGGGGAACATCAGGGAATCAGGGTCGCTCTGTAGACGCCTGATGGTGAGCTCTGCTAGAGCCCCTGCGGAGGGGTGTCGGGGTCCGATCGCCTTAGGGAACGCCTCCGGGTACAGGACCGCGCCCTCCCCCGCGACCGGAAGGCCGGTCAGCCGCTCGGAGATGAGCGACGGGTGCGCCACATCAGGTTCCGTCGAACGAGTGAAGCGATCCGTGTACTGCGCCCAGTAGACCTCTTTGCGGCGCGCGTCCGTGGCGACCGCGAAGGGTTCTTCGGTCTTGGTCTGATAAGCGACCACGTCGAGGGTGCAGACGCCGTGGATCGGGATGCCGAGCGCGTCGCCCAGGGCCCGCGCCGTGACCAATCCCACGCGCAGCCCGGTGAACGGCCCGGGCCCGACTCCGACCGCGACGCCGGTCAACTCCCCGGGTTTACGTCCCGCGGCGGTCAGGACCGCGGTGATGCCGGGTGCGAGCAGTTCCCCGGTGCGCCGGGCGTCCACCGTGGTGGATTCGGCGAGCACATGTGTGCCGTCGTGCAGGGCGACGGTGATGGCCGGGGTGGCGGTGTCGAAGGCGAGCAGGAGCACCCGCACAGCCTATCTTTCTGGCACCATACGACCCATGACCAGCCAGCAGCAGAACGCCCCGCGGTCATCGGCGCGGGTGAAGCGCAGCCGCGTGAACCCGATGGCCTCGGCCGCCCTGATCACGGCCGCGGCCCTGGTCGGCGTGGGTGTGCTGGCCGTCCAGGCGAACGGCTCGGCGCCGAAGGCCCCGGTGCCGGCCGCTGTCAAACAGCAGCCGGCGGCCTCGACGAACCAGGCCGGGCAGCCGGTCGCCCCGTCCGCGGACCCGTCGCTGGGGCTCCCCGCCGACAGCGGCAAGGGCAAGCGGGTGGTCTACAGCCTGTCCAAGGCGCGGATCTGGCTGGTCGGCGACGACAGCAAGGTGCAGATGACGGCGCAGGCGGTGCCGGGCACCATCACGCCGGACGCCGACACCTACAAGGTGTCGAAGTGGGTGACCAGCGGCAAGGCCTCCGACGGCGCGGCCGTGCAGTACGAGGTGTTGTGGGGCACCCGGCTGAGCCCGACGAAGTTCGGGTTCGACGCGATCGCCTCGCTGCCGCCGGACCAGATGCCCTCGAAGCCGGCCGCCGGGACGAAGACCGGCGGCGTGCGGCTGACGCAGAACGACGCGCAGGCGGTGTGGCAGTTCGCGACGGTGAAGGACATGCCGGTCGTCGTGGTGTCGTAGCCGTGGTGTCGTAAGGATGTCGCAGCGGCTGGTGCCGTGCGTCGGGGCTGGCGTTGTAAAGGCGCGCGATCAGCCCGCGAGCTCTTCGAGCGCGGCCAGGTCGGCGTCCGTCCACCGCTCCCCGATCCCGCGCACCACGACCCAGCGCACGTCGGAGTCGCCGGGCTCGTCGAGGTCTTCGGCGAACTCCCGCGAGATCACGATGTCCAGCCGGTCGTCGGCCAAGACCTCCGCCTTGCCCTCGCCCCACTCGACCACGGTCACCGACTCCTCGACGGCCGCGTCCAGGTCCAGGTCGTCGAGCTCGTCCAGGGAGCCGAGCCGGTAGGCGTCGACGTGGACCAGCGGGATCCCGCCAGCGGTGAGCGAGGGGTGCACGTGGGCGATGACGAAGGTCGGCGAGGTGATGGGGCCGCGCACGCCGAGCCCTTCGCCCAGGCCCTGGGTGAACGTCGTCTTGCCGGCCCCGAGGTCGCCGGTCAGCACCACGAGGTCGCCGCGGCGCAGGAGTGCGCCCAGGCGGCGGCCGAAGTCTCGCATGGCGCCCGCGGTCGCGACCGGGGTCTCCAGGACGGGTCCGGGCAGCCCGGGTCCGGCTTGGTCAGGGATCACCGACATGGGTCCACCGTACCGGGCGGCGCGAAGGTCACGGCGCGTAGACGAGCGCCGTCACCAATCCGGGGTCGGTCGTGGACCATATCGGGTAGAGCGTGGTGGCCGTGCCCTGGTGGCGGACTCCGGCGCTGTCCGACACGGAGAAGTCCACGTCCTGCCCGTAGGTGGTGGTTTGGCGGGAGTCGATCTGGAGCGTGCCGGGCTCGACGGCCCCGTTGAAGGTGATGGCCTGCGAGAACGCCGTCATGTCGGAGGCGGTCATCGCGTTGATGCGGGTGATGGTGGTGCCGTCTTTAGCGCGGCGCGCGTAGCCGGGGTCTGTAGAGCTCGTAACGCGGTACTTCAGGTCGTGGACCCAGTCGAAGGACCCTTCGAGGGTGGTGTCCTTCTTGCTGAGGATGGCGAGCGCCTGTGCCAGAGCCGCCTTGAGCGCTACCTCGGCAGAGGGCTCTGCGAGGGGACGTACTGCGTAGGGCTGGCTGCCCTGGGCTGCGGGGAAGGACGGCGAGGCGGGGGTCGGCGCGGTGGAGTGGGAGCCGCCGAATGCGGTGACGGCGATACAGAGCCCGAGCACTACTACGCATCCCGCCAGTTGGGGGATCCACAGTTCGCGCTTGAGGTCCGCTTCGACTTCCGGCTCGCGCACCGTCGGGAACGGCGATCCCAGCTGGTCGAGGGCCCAGGCTGCGAAGCCTCCGGCGGCGACTGCGGCGGCGGGGAACATGATGATCTCGTAGCGCATCCCCGCGCTGAAGCCGACTCCCGCGGTGAGTACGTATGCGGAAGCCAGGCCTCCCCAGAAGGTCGCGGCCAGGTCTTTGGTGAAGCGGAGTAGGGCCATGAGAAGGGCCGATCCGAGCAACACATAGAGAAGCCGGTCGTCGTCCCACATATAGCGCAGGTCCCCTGTGGTGACCGTACGTGCGTTGCGGAGTAGTTGCCGGACCACGCCGCTGAACGTCGTCTGGTCGCGCGTCACGATGCCCTGGGTGTCGACGTGCGCGACCGTTCCGAGCACCAGTTGCATCCCGCCGGTGACCACGACGGTGACGACCATGGAGCCCAGCCAGGGGTTGCGCCATGTCCGCTCTCTGACCAGGGCCCAGGCCCACCCCGCTACTGCCATCGCCGGCGCTAGTACGCCCACTTGGCGGGTCAGGGCCAGGGCGACTCCGGCGAAGCCGAGCCAGACCAGGTTGACGCGCGCCACGCGGCGTTCGATGGGCAGGTTGGCGACCAGGACTGCGGACAGCGCCAGGGAGAGGGCGTCAGTGGTCGCCCAGACCAGGCCGGTGACGGTGACGGTCAGGCCGAAGGCCCCGGCGATGAGGGCGGCCACCGCGGGACCGTAGAGGCGCTGGAGGACTCGCGCCGTGATCCAGCAGAAGGCGATGACGGATGCGCAGGGGACGTACATGGTCCCGTGCTTAAGGCCACTCACCCAGACGAACGGGATGGAGAGGAACGGATAGAGCGCCCGGGTCTTGACCATCTGCCAGGTGGGCTCGTTCCCTGCGAAGTACCACGGCGCCAGGCGCCAGCCGGTGGCGGCGCGGGTGCGGGTTACGGCGTCGGTGACGGAGTGGCCCATGTCCCGCGAGGTCATCGTCAGGTAATAGCGGCTGTCTGGAGGGTGTAGCCAGATGCCGCGGGTCGCCAGGGTGTAGGCGATCGTCAGTGCGAGCGGGGCCAGGACGAGGGCGAGCACGCCGAGGCGGACCCCCAGCAGTTCGTGACGCCACAGGCCGGCGGCTCGTCGCATGAGGGGCATATACCGCTTTTAGGGCTGATTACCCGCGTTCCGCCCCGGGCATGATCGGCGCCGAGGACTCCCGCACCGGAGGTGAGCATGAGGGCCTCCGTCGGGATGGCTGCGGGGCTGCTGCTGGTGGGCTTGTCAGGGTATGTGTTCCTGGCGGTCACCGGGCACTCCTCGACGCCCACTGATGCCGCCGCGCTGTCCTCGCTGTACTTCTTGGCGGGGCTGGTGACGCTCGGCGTGTTCGTCGGTTTGGAGCAGGAGACCAGCCGGGCGACGAGCCGGGCGGTCGCCGGGCGGCGGCCTTTGGCACCGGTGGCGCGGACGGCGCGGCGGCACGCGCTGTGTCTGTTCGCGATCACGGTGGTGGTGCTGGCGGCGCTTTCGCCGGTGTTGGTGTCGGGTCCGTTGCGGGGGCAGTGGGACCTGTTCGGGGCGTTGCTGCTGGCCGCGGGGGTAGGCGCGGCCTGTTATTGGGTGCGCGGGATCCTGGGCGGGCGGCAGGAGTTCCACGGGTATGCCGCGACGCTGGCCACGGAGGGGCTGGGACGGCTGGTGCCGTGTGTGGCGGTGTTCGTGCTGACCGGGCGAGGCGGGCCGGCGTGGGGGTATGCGTTGGCTTTCGCGGCGGCGCAGGGGTTGGCGTCGCCTGTCTCTTATAAACATCTGACGCTGCCGACGATAAGGCCC
>NZ_JAAFZA010000392.1 GCF_015356865.1 Catenulispora pinisilvae | reverse complement strand
GCCCAGCCCGGCACGCTCCGCGACGGCGCCGAGGACCATCCACGCGCCCTGACGGGTCAGCCGGCCGCCCCGCGCGTTGAGGAAAAGCGCTCCGGCGGTGCCGGATCTGGCCTTGCGCGCGAGTTCCGGACGCAGACGGACGAGGTAGTCGTCTATGGCCCGGCAGGCATAGGAGCCGACCGGGACCAGGCGCTGCTTGCCGCCCTTGCCGTCGAGGATGACGGTGCGGTCCTCGCGGTCCACGTCGTCGACGTCCAGGGCCACGGCCTCGCTCACGCGCGCCCCGGTGCTGTACAGGAACTCCAGCAAGGCCCGATCGCGCAGGGCCAACGGCTCGTCGATCTCGGTCGCGGCCAGGAGGCGTTCCACGTCGTCGAGCGGCAGCGCCTTCGGAAGCCGGAGCGGGACCTGCGGCGGCGGCACGTCGTCGGTCACGTCGACCCCGACCCAGCCCTCTGACAGCGCGAACCGGTGTAAGCCGCGTACAGCCGACATAGTGCGAGCAGCGGACGACGCGGCACCATCTTGGAGGCTTGCTAGGAAAGCCGACACATCCGCGCGCTCGATGTCGGTGAAATTTGCACGCCCCCGGGTGTCCAAGAAAACCCCGTACCTCGCGAGGTCCCGGCGATAGGCGGCAAGGGTGTTGGCACTCAGTCCGCGTTCCACGGACAGGTGCTCTAGGTGCGCTTTTACGCGGGATTCGACGTCGTCGGACACGGGCTCACGGTACCCCGGCCCGGCCCCGCGGCGACCCCTGAAGTTCCTGACGGGTCGGCAGGTAGGACCGCGTTCGATGATGTTTTCCCGGGAGTTCGGCGGGAGGTCTTACCTGCGGGGGTGCGATGGCGTAAAACTGTCGTTCCGGCACTGTGCCGAACATGCGTAGGGAACGCATCGGGCATTATGGGGGTTAGCACCACAATGGATCTGTCCAGGCTTGACCGTACCCGGAGGGCGTTGGCCGTCATCGGGCTACTGGCCCTTGTCGACTCTTTCCTCCACTGGGCGGATCTGAGCGTCGCAGGCCACACCTACTCGCAGTTCAACTGGAACGGCTGGAACGCGGGCCTGGGCGCCTGGCTTCCGATGCTGCTCCTCCTGGCGCTCGGCGCCCTGGCCGCGCTGCCGGCGTTCGGCCGGGACTTCGCCGTCCCGCTCGGCCTGCCGCTGGTCGGCGCGGTGGTCGGAGCACTGAGCTTCGTCATCATCGTGCTGCGCTGGATCACGCTGCCCAGCGAGATGGGCGCCTCGATGAGCGCCGCGTTCGGGCTCTACATCGGCCTCGTGCTGGCGATCGCCGCGACGGTGTTCGGGTGGCTGGACTACCGGGCCGGGGGCGGCGACCTGAAGTCCGCCACCGACTCGCTCAAGCAGGCGCAGGGCTCGTTCCGCAACCAGCCGCCGCAGGGCGGCGGTGCGCCCTACCAGCAGGGACAGCAGCCTTACGACCAGCCCCCGGCGGGTCGGCCCTACGACCCGAATCAGGGCGGCGGCCAGCCCTACGACCCCAACCAGGGCGGCGGTCAGCCCTATGACCCGAACCAGGGCGGCGGCCGGCCCTACAACCAGGGCTGATCGGCGGCTCTTCGAGCCATGACGCGGGCAAGGGCCCTGGCAAGTGCCAGGGCCCTTCTTCATGCCATCCGGCCGGCCTGTGCTCAGGCCAGCACCTCGTCCAGCTTCAGCGAGGGCAGCCCGTGCGCCTCGCCGACCTGCGGGTAGGTGAGCTGGCCGTCGTGCGTGTTCAGGCCCAGGGCCAGGGCGTGGTCGCGCTGGCAGGCGTCCTTCCAGCCGAAGTTCGCGATCTCCACCGCGTAGGGCAGGGTGACGTTGGTCAGCGCGTAGGTGGAGGTGTAGGGCACCGCGCCGGGCATGTTGGCCACGCAGTAGAACACCGAGTCGTGGACCTGGAAGGTCGGTTCGGCGTGCGTGGTCGGGTGCGAGTCCTCGAAGCAGCCGCCCTGGTCGATGGCGATGTCGACGAGCACCGAGCCCGGCTTCATGCGGGAGACCAGCTCGTTGCTGACCAGCTTGGGGGCCTTGGCGCCGGGGACCAGGACCGCGCCGATCACCAGGTCGGCGTCCAGACAGGCCTGCTCGATCTCGAAGGCGTTCGAGGCCAGGGTCTGGATCTGGCCGAACTGGTCGGCGTCGACCTGCCGGAGCCGGGCGATGCTCTTGTCGAGCAGCTTCACCTGCGCGCCCATGCCCTTGGCGATGACCGCGGCGTTGATGCCGGACACGCCGCCGCCGATGACCACCACGTTCGCGGCCTGGACGCCGGGCACGCCGCCCATCAGCACACCGCGCCCGCCGTTGGCCTTCTGCAGCGTCGCGGCGCCGACCTGGGCCGCCATCCGGCCGGCCACCTCGGACATCGGGGCCAGCAGCGGCAGCGAACCGTCGGGCAGCTGGACGGTCTCGTAGGCGATGGCGGTGATGCCGGCGTCCAGCAGCGCGTCGGTGCACTCCAGGGAGGCGGCCAGGTGCAGGTAGGTGAACAGGACCTGGTCCCGGCGCATCCGGTGGTACTCGGCCGCGATCGGCTCCTTGACCTTCAGGATCAGGTCGCCGGTGGCCCACACCTCGTCGGCGGTGTCCAGGATGGTCGCGCCGGCGGCGACGTACTGCTCGTCGGAGAGCGAGGAGCCGGCGCCGGCGTCCTTCTCGACGAAGACCTCGTGGCCGTTGCGGACCAGCTCGTGGACCCCGGAGGGGGTGATCGCGACACGGAACTCGTTGTTCTTGAGTTCGCGGGGAACGCCGACCTTCATGGCGACCAGTCCTTCGTTCGGTTCGGTACGGCGCCGACCTCGCTGTCGGCTCCGGCTGTGCGAGTGTATCTCCGCGTGACCGGCCCGATCGGTTGACAGCTTGTCAGGCTGAGGGGCGGAATTCGTACGGAGTGACGGTACCGGCCCCTGGGAATCGAAGGTGGCCGAGGTCGTCAACCTGCGGAAGACAGGCGAAAACCCCGCCCGCCTCGTGGTGTTCGAGGGGACGGGGTTTCTCCATGGTACCCGCGGTCGGCCGGGCCCGGAGCCGGCGTCAGCCCTTGACGCAGACCACCTGCTTGAGCTCCGCGACGATCTCCACCAGGTCGGTCTGCTGGGCCATGACCGACCGGATGTCCTTGTACGCGCCGGGGATCTCGTCGACCACGCCCGGGTCCTTCCGGCACTCGACGCCCTTGGTCTGCTTCTTCAGGTCCTCGACGGTGAACTGCTTCCGGGCCTGGTTCCGGCTCATCAGCCGGCCGGCCCCGTGCGAGGCCGAGTTGTACGCCGCGGCGTTGCCCAGACCGCGCACGATGTAGGAACCGGTGCCCATCGACCCCGGGATGATGCCGAGGTCCCCGCCGCCGGCCCGGATCGCCCCCTTGCGGGTGACCAGGACGTCGACACCGTCGTAGGTCTCCTGCGCAACGTAGTTGTGGTGGCAGGAGATGGCCTTGTCGAAGGTGACCTTCGGGAACTCCTTGCGCAGCACCTCGGCGAACAGCCACAGCATCACGGCCCGGTTCCGCCGCGCGTACTCCTGCGCCCAGAACAGGTCGCGCCGGTAGGCGGCCATCTGCGGGGTGTCCGCGAGGAACACCGCGAGGTCCGGGTCCGGCAGGTCCTGGTTCTGCGGGAGCGTGCGGGCCACCTCGATGTGGTGCGCGGCCAGCTGGTTCCCGATGCCCCGGGAGCCGGAGTGCAGCATCAGCCACACGCCGCCCTGCGCGTCCAGGTTCACCTCCAGGAAGTGGTTCCCGCCCCCGAGCGTCCCCATCTGCTCCGAGACCCGGCCCCGCTTGCCCCGCGTCACGGAGTGTTCGAGCTCGTCGAAGCCCTGCCAGAACTCGTGCCACCCCCGCAGCGGCTTCTTCGCGCCGGGCTCCTGCACCGCCTCCAGCCGTACGTCCTTGTGGTGGACGCCCCGCCCGACCGGCACCGCCTGCTCGATCCGGGTCCGCAGCCTGCTGAGATCGTCCGGCAGCTGGTCGGCGACGAGCGAGGTCTTGACCGCGGACATCCCGCAGCCGATGTCGACCCCGACCGCGGCCGGCGAGACAGCACCCTTCATCGCGATGACGGACCCGACCGTCGCCCCGATCCCCCGGTGCACGTCGGGCATCACGGCGACGCCGTGCGTCCAGGGCAGGGCGGCGACGTTTCGGAGCTGGTCCAGCGCCTGCGGCTCCACAGACTCCGGCTCGGCCCACATCCGGATCGGCGAGCTCTGCTCGGTCGATCCGGGAACTGTCGTGTACATGCTTGTCTACCCTGCCTCATTCGCATTCGCGTTCGTTGATGACGGGAACTATGACGCCATGCGAACGCCGGTGCGGGCAACAGGATTTGCGGCGCCTAAGCTCTAATACCCCCGGGCCCGCATCAAGGCATGTTCCAGCACGACAATCAGCGATTCCCGCACCGAATCCGCGCTCCGGGCGTCGAATGCCACCACCGGCACCTCCGGTGCCACGTCCAGCGCCGACCGCACCGCGGGCAACGAGTGCGAGAGCACCCCGTCGAAGGCGTTCACCGCTATCGCGAACGGGGTCCCTTCCCGCTCGAAGTAGTCCACCGCGGGGAAGCACTCGTCCAGGCGCCGGGAGTCCACGACCACCAGCGCGCCGAGGGCGCCGGCCGTGACGTCCTTCCACATGAAGCCGAAGCGGTCCTGGCCCGGGGTGCCGAAGATGTACAGCTTCAGCGTGGGGTCCAGGGTCAGGCAGCCGAAGTCCATCGCGACCGTGGTGGTGGTCTTGCGCGGGGTCAGGCTGGTGTCGTCCACGCCCGCGGCCACCTCGGTGATCGCGGCCTCGGTGGTCAGCGGCTCGATCTCGCTGACCGCCCCGATGGCGGTGGTCTTGCCCACGCCGAAGCCGCCGGAGATCACCATCTTCACCGGCTGCGGCGGCCGGATGGCCGTCGCCGTGGGTGTGGCTTCAGTCATGGCCGGGCCCGCCTGACGTGTGTATTGCGCGGAGGCCATCGATCACCCTTCTCAAGATGTCCAGATCCGAGCCGCCGGCCGCGCGGGGGACGTGGACGGTCAGCAGCTGTCGTGTGTGCAGGTCGCCCACCAGGACGCGGACCACGTTCAGGTGCAGTTTCAGGCGGGCGGCCAGCTCGGCCAGGGAGACCGGGACGCGGCAGGTCTCGATGATGGCGCGGCGTTCGAAGGCCAGGTGCGGCTCCTCCAGCTGGGCCAGCGCCTCGGGGGTGGCGACCAGCTGGGTCTCCATCGGCAGCGCTTGTTCGCCGTCGACCACCCGGCCCTCGGTGAGCAGGAACGGCCGCACCGCCGAGACCTGCTCCACGGCGTCGCGGCGGCCCTGCTCGGCGGGGCCCGCCCGGCCCGGTTCGCTCACCCCTGCCCACCACCTGGCCTGCGTGCGGGGACGCCCATGCCGACGGTGTTCTTCAGCTCGATGATCAGCGCCGGGCTCAGGACCGCGCCGACCCGGTTGGCGAACAGCGTCATCTCATAGGCGACGTTGGCCAGCTTGGCGTCGGCCGTGGTGACCGCGCCGAGCACCGCGCCGCTGCCGATCCGGGTGATCAGCAGGTAGCCGCCCTCCATGTCGATGATGACCTTGTTCAGCGCGCCCAGGCCGTAGTTGCCGCCGGCGCCGGCGGCCAGCGAGGTCATCCCGGAGACCACGGCGGCCAGCCGCTCGGAGGACCCCGGGTCCTGCGGGCGCGAGACCGCGATCAGCAGCCCGTCGGAGGAGACCGCGATGGCGTCCACGACGCCGGCGGTCTCGTTGGCGAACCGGGCGACCATCCACGTGAAGTCCGCGGCGTCGGCTGCGAGCCGCTGATCTTCGCTCTCCCACGGGGCGGCACTGTTAGAGCCGATCATGGTGTCGTCCTCCTATTGGTCTTCCCCGTCCCGCTCCGGCGTGGTCGGGCCCGCGTGGCGGGCCGCCTGCCGGCGGGTCGGCAGCTGCGTCGTCTGGTCGGCGCTGTCGCGGTTCGCTCGTTCCACTCCCGCCTCGAACTCCTGCAACGCGTCCCGCACGGCCCGCGCGTCCTGCTGCTGGGCCGGCCCCTCGGTCACCGCGGAGAGCTGGCTGGTCGGCCAGTCCGGATGCGAGGGCGTCTTGCGGACTCGGCGGGGCAGGGCTCCGTCGGAA
>NZ_JAAFZA010000391.1 GCF_015356865.1 Catenulispora pinisilvae | reverse complement strand
TTCCTGATGCGTCCCCGTCCCCCACGTCCCCCCCGACGAACCCGCCGGCGTGCAGCGACTGCGGCTGTCACCGCCGGACTCGTCCTGGCCGGCACCCTGACCGCCGCGGTGTCGTCCGCCTCGGCCGGCCCGACCTCGTCCGCCGCGGCGACCATCGCGTCCAAGCACGCGGTCGTCTCAGGCAACGCACGCTTCGAAGTGCTGTCCCCGACCCTCATCCGCACCGAGTACGCCGGCAACGGCGTCTTCGAGAACGACCCGACGTTCAACGCCATCGGCCGTGACGGCTTCGCGCCCACGCACTTCACTCAGAAGGTCGTGAACGGCTGGCTCACCATCGACACCGGCCAGACGCAGCTGCGTTACAAGGTCGGCTCCGGGCCGTTCGGCGCGGCCAACCTGAGCGTCACCGAGCGGGCCGGAAACCAGAGCGTGACGGCCGGTCCGTGGACGCCGAAGCCGGTACCGTCCTGTCAGTTCGGGGCGCTGTGTGAGGCCGAGAGCCTCAACCTCACCGGCCTGTCGGTGGCCAGCGATCACAGCGGGTACACCGGATCCGGCTTCGTCGCGGGCTTCACCGACTCCGGCGACTCACTGTCGTTCCGGGTGACCGCGGCGACGGCGGGCACTTACGAGCTCGCCACCCGCTACGCCAACGCCACCGGCGGCGACGGCAAGGACGTCACCCGCACCTTGAGCGTGAGCCCCGGCGGCGGCACGGCGGCGACGCTGTCGCTGCCCACCACGGCCGACTGGAACACGTGGGCCGTCGCCACCGTGCCGGTCACGCTGAAGGCCGGGGACAACACCGTCACCGTCGCGCGGGCGGCGTCCGACTCGGGCAACGTGAACCTCGACAGCCTGGCCGTCGTGCCGACCGGCTCGGCCTACCCGGGACCCGGCGCGCCGCAGAGCCAGCCCTGTCCCTTCGGGACGATCTGCGAGGCCGAGTCCGGTGCGCTCATCGGCGGCGCCTCCTTGCAGGACGACCACAACGACTACTCCGGCGGGGGGTTCGTCGGCGGTCTCAGTTCGACCGCTGCCAGCGACGCCATCGCCCTGACCGGCGTGCCGCGGGCGGGCAGCTACCAGTTGCAGCTGCGCTACGCCAACTGGCAGACCGACTCCAGCCAGACCGGTGCCGCCGGTCCGCGGACGATCTCGGTCGCGGTCGGCAGCGGCACCCCGGCCACCACCAGCCTGGCGCAGACCAGCAGCTGGGACAGCTGGCGCACCGTCGCGATCCCGGTCACGCTCGCGGCCGGTGACAACACGGTGACGATCGGCTGCCCCACCGCGGACGCCTGCCACGTCAACCTCGACACCGTCGCGGTGGTCAAGAACAACACGCCGCTGCTGGCCCCGCACGCCCCGCTCGGCGGTTACCGGCGCGGTCTGGACGGCCAGAACGGCGAGGTCGTGACCACGCCGGGCCTGCTGTATCAGGACGGTTGGTCGCTGGTGGACGACACCACGTCGGCGGTGTTCGACTCCGCGGCGCACAAGGTGTCGCAGCGTCCTTCCAACGGCGGCAAGCCGTATCAGGACGGGTACGTGTTCAGCTACGGCCAGAACTACCAGCAGGGGCTCAAGGACCTCGCCACCCTGACCGGTCCGTCCGAGCTGCTGCCGCGCTGGGCCTACGGCGTTTGGTACTCCGAGTACTACAACCACACGGCCGCGGACTACGAGAACACCATCCTGCCCACCTTCCGGTCCCAGGGCGTGCCGCTGGACGTGCTGGTCACCGACACCGACTTCAAGGCCGTCAGCACCTGGGACGGCTGGGAGATGGATCCGAGTAAGTTCCCTGACCCGAACGCATACTTCGCGTGGGCACACTCGCAAGGGCTGCACACCACGCTCAACGTGCACCCGAGCATCCAGCAGACCGACCCGCAGTATCCGCAGGCGCTGGCGGCGGCCGGCGGGACGCTGCCGTCGTGCGGCACCGGGCAGTACTGCTTCGACTGGGGCAACCCGGCGCAGCTGTCGGCGTACTTCGGTCTGCACCAGCAGATCCAGAACCAGGGCGACGACTTCTGGTGGCTGGACTGGTGCTGTGACAGCTCCACCTCGTCGCTGCCCGGGGTCACGCCGGACTCCTGGATCAACCAGAACTACGCGTGGGACACCGACTCCACCGTCGGCCGCGGCTTCGCGTTCTCCCGGGCCTACTCCTCGCTCGACGCCGCCGGCTACAGCGGTTCGATGGGGCTGACGACCGGGCCGTGGGCCGACAAGCGCACCACCGTGCACTTCACCGGCGACACCACCTCCACCTGGGCCACACTCGCCATGGAGGTCGGCTACACCCCCGGCGAGTCGGCCTCGACCGGCCTGTCCGCGGTGAGCCACGACATCGGCGGCTTCAACAACGCCGGCGACCAGACCACCGGCGCCGAACCCGGCAGCACCAAGCTGCCGGACGACCTCTACGCGCGGTGGGTGCAGCTGGGCACGTTCCAGCCCGTCGACCGCCTGCACGGCAACCACAGCGATCGGCTGCCGTGGCAGTACGGCCCGGCCGCGAAGGACTCGGCGGAGAAGTTCCTCAACCTGCGCGAGGACCTGGTGCCGTACACCTACACCCTGGCCCACCAGGCCGCCACCACCGGCGTCCCGGTGACCCGCCCCACGTACTTGCAGTACCCGGACCAGCAGGACGCCTACGCGTTCGACGGGAGCGAGTACTTCTACGGCTCGGACGTGCTGGTGGCGCCGGTGACCACATCGGGCGCCTCGGCCACCACGCAGGTCTGGTTCCCGGCCGGCAGTTCCTGGACGGACTACTTCACCGGGCAGACGTACCAGGGCGGCACAGTGCAGAACGTCACGACGGGCCTGGACACGATGCCGGTGTTCATCAAGTCCGGCGGGATCATGGCGACCCGGTCCGGGAACGTGACGAACGACGACCAGAACCCGCTCACCAACGCGACGGTGACAGTCGCCGAGGGCGCGCCGGGATCGTTCGCGCTGTATGAGGACAACGGAACCACGACGAACAGCGCGCAGAGTGCGACGACCGAGATCACCTACGGCGGCCACAAGGTGACGATCGCCCCGGCGAAGGGGTCCTTCACCGGGCAGGTGCAGCAGCGGACTTGGACGGTCGAGTTCGAGAACGCGCAGCAGCCTTCGTCGGTGTCGGTCAACGGAGTGAAGCTCGCCAACGGTAAGTGGACGTGGGATGCGGCTTCACACACGCTGACCGTCAGCGCGCCGGCGCAGTCGGTGCGGCAGGGGCTGGTGGTGAGTTACCGGTAGCCGCTGAAGCCGCTGCTTGGTTGTAGGCAGTTGAGGTGTAGGTAGTTGTAGGTCGGCCCCGCCCGGATGGACTTCCGGGCGGGGCCGACCCTTGCGTTGTGGCCGCCGACTGTCGGCGGGCTCTGATTGCCTTCGGTTCAAAGGCAATCTTGTGCCTACTGCGCGGTGCCGCCCGAGTAGTCCGAGCCGAACTGCGTCTCGATCGTGTTCTCCACCCCGGTGTCGTTCAGGATGATGCCGAGTTCGCGGTTCCTGGTGAGGGAGTTGGAGGTCCAGTTCATGGAGCCGACCTCGACGGTGGCGTCGGACTGGCCGTAGTCGGCGACGACGGCCTTGGCGTGGATGTAGAGGCCCTTGGTGCCGGAGTAGCCGACGACGGAGCCGCCGGCGTTCTTTATCTTGTTTATCGCGCTGGTCCAGGAGGAGGGGTCTTCGACCACGACGCGGACGGTGACGCCGGCCTCGGCCTTGGCGACGACCGCGTTGACGAGGGGGGCGTCGCTCAGTTCCTCCTGCTCTATGTCCAGGGTGGAGGTGGCACCGTTTATGACCGACAGCAGGCGGGACTGGGAGTCGGTCGGGGACCACAGGAGGTTGTCGCCGTCGCCGGGGGTGATGCTAGTGCCGGTGAAGTCGGCGTTGAAGACCGCTTCGATCGCCGAGACATCGTTGGCGTCGGTGTCGGTGACGCCGTAGTCGCGGCCGGTGCTGTAGTACTTGGACGTCAGGTTGCCGCTGAGGATCATCGACTGGGAGCCGTCCACGGTGATCGTCTTCTGGTGGGTGTAGACGAAGTCGGTGGAGGACCAGGCGACGCTGACGCCGCCGTTGGTGAGGGTGTCGTAGGCGGCCTGGTTCGTGGACTGCTCGGCCTGGTCCAGGATGACGCGGACGGTGACGCCCGCGGCCTGCAGGTTGAGCAGGTCCTGCTCGGCGGTGGTGTCCACGAGCTCGTACATGGTCATGTCGAGGCTGGACTTCGCGGAGTTGATGAAGTTGTAGATGGTCGGCTGGCCGCCGGAGCTCTGGTCGAAGATGAACGGGGTGTAGGTCCCACTCGCGGCCTGCGCCGGGCAGGCGACCAAGGCGGTGGCGACGGCGAGGCCGGCGATCACGGTGGTCTTGGCCGCCTTGGCGGTCTTGGTCTTGGCGGCCTTGGTGCTCTTGGCGGCCTTGGTGCTCTTGGCGGCCTTGGTGGTCTTGGTGGTCTTGGTGGTCATGCCGAACGTGTGGGCGTTCATGCCGGGTGATCTCCTTCTGCGGCGTTGTCGCGCCCGGTGGCAGATGGGCGCGGATCCCGTATCAGGGAGCTGGCCCCAGAGCATCACGGGATCCCAACTCAGCATGCTGAATCCAGATGGAGCGCTAATGTCAACTCCGTAACAATTCCATGAATCGACTTCAGGAACGTTGACAGGCTGGATAAGCTGAAAGGCTTGCCCTGTATAGAAAAAACGGCGAGCGGCAGGGCTGTGCGGTCGAGTGGCGAGGCCGGCGCCAAGCCGGAACTCGCCACTCGACCGCGATCAGAACCCTTATACGCACGCCACTACACGGCGGCAACCGCCCGCAGCCGCCGGCAGCTGCCGGTAACCATCGACAGCCGCCGACAGCCCCCGCCGGAGCGAATCAGCTCACGAACGATGGTCCGCGAGCCGCGGCCCGCTCTGCGCCGCCTGCGCCGCGACGACCGTCCAGCCCTTCGCCGTGGGGCCGTCCAGCCGCAGATCGAAGCTGAAGGTGACCGGGCGCCGCTTGTGCGCGTCGCCCAGCAGCACCTCTTCGGTCCGGCGGTCGACCTCGTAGTAGAAGCCCTCGGCCGCCACCACGACCCGGACCACGATCGGCTCGCGCGAGACCAGCGAGCGCACCTCGACCGAGCCGATGGCGGCGTTGCGCATGACGGTGCGGTTGGGGGTGCGGACCGCCGTGAAGTCCAGGCTGCCGTCGTTCATGGCCCATTCCTCGAGGAACTGCTCGACCGCGACTTCCAGCACCGCCTTGTCGAACCGGCCGTCCAGCACGCTCAGGTCGCCGGCGGCGGCGTCGGCGTCGGTGCTCCAGGAGATGTTGGTGAGCGCCAGGACGTCGCCCGCGCCCGGCACCGAGACGTTCCGCGCCACCTCCAGCACCGCGTCCCGGGCCACCGCCTTCTGGTCCCAGCCGTCGGTCTCGATGGCGTCGGTGAGGTGGTGCGCGCCCTCGGCGGCCTGCTCGATCGAGGCCACGATCCACGCCCCGGAGGCGTCCTTGCGCAGCGTCCAGTACTCGACCGGGCGGGTCGCGCCGTCCTTGCGCACGGCGTGCGTACCGTCCGCGCGGCGCACTCGGTCGCTGATCGTCGCGCTGATCCGGAAGGTGACGCTGTCGTTCCTCTCCCCGGCCCGGTTCGCGACGTTGACCAGCTCCACCGTCGGCCCGGCCATGATCTGTACGACGTTGACCTCGCCGCGCGACTCGTAGTAGCCCAGCTCCTCGTTCCACTTGACGTAGAGCACCGGGGACAGGATCTGCTTCAGGGCGGCCCGATCACGGTCGGTCCAGGCCCGCTGGGCCGTGGTGTACAGCCAGACGACCCGCTTCGTGAGCACGTCCACCGCGAAGGTCGGGTCGGTGTCGGCGATCGCCGCGACCCGGGCCTGGATCTGGGTGGCGCGCTGCCGGGCCGCCGCGTCCGAACGGTGGGCCTTCTGGTCCGATCCGGTGTTCAGGCCGCCCTTTCCCCGCTTGTGCGTAGCCCGGTACGCGATCACCAAGAAGATGATCAGCGCGACGATCACCAGCACGGCGAGGGATCCACCGCCGGCTCCCGCTCCGTGGAGGCCACCGATGCCGCCTATGCCGCCGATGCCACCGCCGCCGCCACCTCCCCCACCG
>NZ_JAAFZA010000390.1 GCF_015356865.1 Catenulispora pinisilvae | reverse complement strand
GTCGTGGGAGCAGACGTAGTCCTGGGGACGGAGGGGACGGAGGGGACAGAGGGGACAGAAGTCTTCTGGACCGGCGGGGCGAGCGGTGCCACCGGGGTCGGCCCGAGGGTGTTGCCGGACGGCCATACCGCGACGGTGACCACGGCGATCGCCATCGCCGTGCCGACCCCGACGCCGGCGGTGGTGGCGGCGCGGACCAGGCGGCGGCGGGCCGCGCGGCGGCGGATCTGCTGGAACGAGCCGGGCGGGGGCGCCAGCAGGTGTACTCCGGGGCGCAGCAGCACCGTCAGTTCGTCGTCGCCGTCGATGCCGTCGATAGCGTCACCGTCGATGCCGTCGATGCCTTCGTTAGCGTCGTCGCCGCCAATACCGCCGTCATCATCGTCCGCGGGCTCAATGAGCGTGATCAAAACGTCCTCCGAGTCCGGCGCGCAGGAGTTCCCGTGCCGCGTGTAGATCGGACTTGACCGTGCCTTCTTTGCGCCCGATCAGCCGGGCGATCTCGCCGACCGGGAGATCGGCGTAGTAGTACAGCAGAACGGGGGTGCGCAGCCGCTCCGGGAGCGACCGCACCAGCATCCGCACCGGTACGGCCGCGTCCGCGCCCTCCCGCCGCTGCGCCAACTCCGCCTCGGTCGTGGCCTGGCGCAGGACCCGCCGTTCGCGGTCCAGCTTGCGCCAGTGGTCCCGGACCAGGTTCGCCGCCGTCACGTAGAGGAAGCCGCGGGGCTCCCGCACCGCGGTCCAGTGTCCCCAGAGGCGGGTGAACGCCTCCGAGGCGATGTCGTGGGCGGTGGCATCGTCGTCGACCAGCCGGCGGCACCAGCCGGCCAGGCCTGGGTAGAGATCGGTGAACAGGTCGGACGCCGCCCGATCCTTCTCCCCGGAATCCTTGGACCGGCTCAACTCTCTCCAGATGCTCGGAACATGATGGTACTGACGGCCCCTGACCCCTAACCCGCGCTGCCGGCCAGGGAGGCGAAGACCACCACGTTGTCGAGGTAGCCGTCGTCGGTCCGCGGTCCCCCGCAAGTGATCAGACGCAGTTCCGGCCGGTTTACGTTCCCATAGACCTGCTGCGTGGGGAAATGGTCCTTGGAGACCGTCTGCACGCTGTCCACGGTGAAATCCGCCGAAGCCCCGTCCTGCAACCCGACCGTCACCCGGTCTCCGGGCCGCAGTTTGGCCAACCGCAGGAAGACGCCGTCGCCGAACTTGCCGACCGTGACGTGGCCGAGGATCACCGACGGTCCGGTCTGTCCCGGGGTGGGCGAGCCGTGGTACCAGCCGGCCGGGCTGTCCGCCTGGATCGGCGGCACCTGCACCGTGCCGTCCAAGGCCAGACCGAGCGAGATCACCGGGGTGTCGACGCCGATATCAGGGATCTGAAGCCGGACCGGGACCGATCGCGCGATCGCGCCGGGGTTCGACGGACCGCCCGCCGCACTCCCTGACGAACCACCCGCCGAACCACTCGCGGAAGCGCCGACAGAGCCGCCCGCCGCGGCGCCGCCCACCCCGGCGGAAGCCGCCGCCGAAGTCGTCCCGGTCCCGCCCGCGGTCCTCCCAGACCCCGCGGCGGCCGGTCCTGAAGCGGCACCGCACCCGCCGGCCAGCATGAGGGCGGCCAGCCAGGCCGGCCACCCCCGCGTCCACACTGGGCGCAAGATCAGCCCCGGCCCTTGATCCGGCGCCGGAGCACCATGGTGCCCCCGCCGCCCAGCAGCGCGACCAGGGAGGCGCCGACGACCGCGGCCTGACCGTCGCCGTCCGAAGCCACCGGCGGCACACCGGTGTTCGGCGCACCCGACGGAACCGAGGTGATCTGGCTGCCGGGGACGGACGGGGCAGCACTGGGGCTCGCGGACGCGTCGGTGGGCGGCGCGGTAGAGGGCACCGGGCTGGAGGCCACACCACTCGGCGCGGTGCTGGTCACGGAGCTGCTCGGCATCGCCGTGGGCTGCCCGCTGGGCGCGCTGGACGCAGGCGCAGTGGACGTGCTCGGCGCGCTGGAGGGCTGGCCGGAGCCGGTGCTGTCGGCGAACGCCGTTTCCGCCCCGACTCCGGCCAGCATCGCGGTGCAGGCCAGTGTGGTGAGCAGACTGCGAGTACGCATGAGGACTCTCTCTTCGGTCGATCTTCGGTCGATGCACAGTGGATCCGTTGCTGCGGAACCAGGCGTAGAGACGACGGCGGGCACGGTCCGGTTGTAAAGCGTTGGCAAAGAACTCAACGCGGCGGTCAGAGCAGGCCCGCTTCCGGCGGCTTCCGCGCCGCCCCCGGCCGCCACGAAATCCCCTCGGCCTTTCAACTTCCGCGCCGCCGGAAGGCTCTACCCAATGTCCGTGGCCGATCCGTGACGAGTGAGACAGGAGCCTGACATGAGTGACGAGGAACTCGGGGACGAGGTCTCCCGCATGCTCCACAACCGGGCCCTGCGGTATCACCGCGCGGGCCTGCTCGGGATCTACGGGCCGTACCCGTCTGTCCGACGGTGGTGGCTCAGACTGCGCGGCAAGTGATGAGCCGCGGCCATCGGCGATACCGGGGCTACGCGACCGCCTACCAACCCCCGCGCCGTCGCGGTGGCAAGTTGCGGGCTTGGGCGCCGTTGTTCGTGCTGGTCGGCATCCTGAGTTTGTTCAGCGGCTGTATGTATGCCGGGTACTCGTACTACAAGGGCAAGTACGGTCCCGCCCCCGACTACACGGCCGCGGCGACCTGTAAGCCGACGCAGAAGGTCGCGGTCGACGTCGCGCGCAACGCCACCGGTCAGCAGATCGCGGACGCGCTATACACCTCCGGCGTGGTCAAGAGCGCCCGGGCCTACGTCAACGCGGCCAACCAGAACCAGGGCTCCACCGGCATCATCGCCGGTACCTACACGATCTGCCCGCAGATCTCCGGCGACAACGCGGTCCTGGAGCTGTTGAAGAAGTCGAACCTGTCCGACGCCTCACAGATCATCGTGACCTCCCACGAGTGGTCGAAAGACGTCATCGCCGAGCTGATCACCAAGAAGAACTGGAAGCAGCCCGACTTCGACGCGGCGATCGCCGACAACACCATCGGCCTGCCCGCTTGGTCGGTGAACTCCAGCACCCACAAGTTCACCGTCGAGGGCATGCTGGAACCGGGGACGTACGCGATGACCTCGGGCGACACCCCGCAGTCGGTGCTGCGCCAGATGGTGGCGAACCGGAAGACGTTCCTGGCCGGCATCGACTTCGAGGCCAAGTCCGCGCTGCTGACCTGCGGCACCACCAAGTGCACGCCGGAGCAGGTGCTCACCGTCGGCTCCATCGCCGAGGGCGAGGTCACCGACCCGGGCGACGGCCAGAGGGTCGCCGAGGGCGTCTACACCCGCCTGAAGGACAACGCCTACCTGGGCGTCGACTCGACCGCGCTGTACTGGATCGGGCACCTCCCCAACGGCGAACTGCCGTCGAAGACCCAGGTTCGGAACGCGAACAACCCCTACTCGACCTACTCGCCGCACCACGGCCTACCCCCGACGCCGGTCTACGTCACGTCGGACGACATGATCAAGGCCGCGCTGGCACCGGCCCATAAGGGTGCTTACTACTGGTGCGTCACCCCGACCGGTACTGAGTTCTTCACCAAGAAGCAACTGGCGGCCCGTAACAGGGCTTGTGCCGACTGATGGAGGAGTTCTTCTCACACGAGGCGCGACCTATTCGTCGGCCACAAGCCCTGAGAGCAGAGCTGGGAGTGGAGCTGGGAGTGGAGCTGAGAACAGAGCATCGAGGTCGGCCAGGGTCGTGATCCGCGGTGTCGACGCGGCGGTCGAGCTGTGCTGCCGGTCGAGCCAGACTCCGTGCAGCCCCGCGCTGACGGCCGCTTCCGCATCCGTGTGGAGGCGGTCTCCGACGTAGACGATCTGCGATGGTTGAAGGCGCAGCGCGGCGCATGCGGCGTGGAAGATCCGCACGTCGGGCTTCGCGGCGCCGGCCTCGCTGGAGGCGATGACCGTCGGCAGCAGATCGGTGAGGCCGATCCGGTGCAGCTTGTGCCGTTGCTGGTCGGCGTCTCCGTTGGTGATGACGCCGAGCTTCAGCTCGGGATGCTTGTCGGCCAACGAGATCAGGGCCGGGGCCGCGTCAGGGTAGGGCCGCCACCCGGCCTCGTAGTGTCCCAAGTACTCCGCGAACCAAGCGTCCGCTTCCTCATCAGAGCGCGCGCCGAAGCCGAAGTCGGCGGCCAGCTGTGTGACGCGCACACGTCGTTGCTCGCCGAACGTCAGCTCCCCGGCCAGGTATCGCTCCATCGCCGATGACTCCAGCTCTTGCCAGCGGACGACGAGCCGGTCTTGGTCGGCTGCCGGGACGGCGAAGCGGGCGAGGAAACTCGCCGTCACCGCCTCGCGCGCGGCGGTTTCGTGGTCGACGAGCGTTCCGTCGAGGTCGAACAGCACAGCGTGGATCGGTTCGGCTGCCATGGCGATCAGTGTCGCCGATCCTCAGAGCGGCCGCCCCATCTGCTCGGAGAGCCGGGCGAGCTGGTCCAGGCGGCGCTCCAGCTTCGGGTGCGTCGAGAACAAGCCGGCCAGCGAGCCCACCGGGCTGATGAAGAAGGCGTTGAACGCCTGCACACTGCGCAGGTCCCGGCGCGGGATCCGGGCCGCGGAATCAGTCAGCTTCACCAGCGCCGAGGCCAGCTCGGAGGGCTGGCCGGTCAGGATCGCCCCGTCGCGGTCCGCGGCCAGCTCGCGATAGCGCGACAGAGCCCTGATCAGCAGGAAGCTGATCGCGTACACCGCGATCGAGACCGCCATGACCGCCATCAGAACCATCGCCGTGTTCTGGTCCTGGCGGCGGCCGAAGGCCTGGGAGTACAGCGTGAAGCGCATCATCAGCCCGGCCACGACGCCCAGGAAGGAGGCGATGGTGATCACCGCGACGTCCCGGTGCGCGACGTGCGTCAGCTCGTGCGCGATGACGCCCTCCAGCTCCTTCTCGTCGAGCAGCCCGATGATCCCGGTCGTCACACACACCACCGCGTGATCGGCGTTCCGGCCGGTCGCGAACGCGTTGGGCACGTCCAGTTCGGCGACGGCCACCTTCGGCTTCGGCATGTCGGCCAGGGCGCACAGCCGGTCCACGATCGCGTGCAGCTGCGGATACTGCTCAGCCGTGACGATGTGCCCCTTCAGCGCGGCGAGCGCGATCCGGTCGGAGTACCAGTACTGGGCGAACAGCAGGCCGCCGAGGATCACCACGATCAACACGACGGACTTGAGCAACACCACCAGCGCCGCCGCGAAGGCGACGTACAACAGTCCCAGCAGGAACATGGTCAGGCCCATCCGCACAGTCAACTGGCGGTCAGGCTGGATACGGCTTCGCACAGCGCCTCCTCGTATCTGCTCCTCCCACTCCCAGCATGCGCCCCGACCGGCACTTTGGGACAGGGCTGTACCGCCTTGAAGGTGATGACCTGGCCTTCGACCCGCTACTCCCAGCCCAAAGGGATCGGGTCATGCCCGGCCGGCGGTTCGCCCCCGGCCACGTTGAACGCTTCGAGGGCCTCCACGAAGCGGTCCCGGTGCTCCGCGGGCATGCTCGCGACGATCGCCGCGATCTCCTCCCGGCGCCGGCTGGTGGCCTGGTCCACGACGCGGCGTCCGGTGCCGGTGAGGGCGAGGATGGACTCGCGGCGGTTCTCCGGGTTGGGGGCCCGGTCGATCATCCCGGCGGCGGCCAGCCGTTCGGCCATGCGCATCGCGGTGGAGGGGTTGACGGCCAGGTGTTCGGCCAGGTGGGTCAGGCGCAGCGGGCCGCGGGAGGCCAGCACCACCAGGGCGCGGAACTGCGGCAGCGTCAGGCTGTCCTGGACCTCGTTGAGCGAGCGCGCGGAGACCGCCACCAGCAGCCGGGACGCCGTCAGAACCGCCTCGGTGACCCGGTCGATGTCACCGACGTGCTCGGCACCGGGCCGCGCGGACGCCGACACGTTCTCGGTGCTCGCCTGGCTTCTGGCGGATCGCGGACTCATGCCCTCCTTTCTACCGCGCCGTGGCGCGCTCCGGCGGGCTCTAGTGGGCTCTGGCGGGTTCTGGCGCGAGTGTCTGGCGCGCTCTGGCGGGCTCCGGCGGGCTCCGGTGGCCGTGAGACCGGCTTGACGCGGACCACCTCATCATTTGCATAATGCAAACCATGGCCTCCGTGAGCGACCCCGCACCCCCGATACCGACCCCGATACCGACCCCGACCCTGCCGGTGACCCTGCCGCTGACCACCGAACGAGGCAGGAAC